>PKWQ01000044.1 GCA_003133265.1 Acetobacteraceae bacterium | reverse complement strand
AGCGCGCGGGCGATCTCCAGCCGCTTGCGCCCGGGCGTGCCGAGCGAGCCGGCGCGGGCGTTGGCGAGGTGATCCAGGCCGGTGAAGCCCAGCACCTCCTCGGCCACGCGGCGGGCGGCGGCGCGGTGGCCGTGGCGGAGGAAGGCGCCGACCATGACGTTCTCGGCGACGCTCATGTCCTCGAACGTCACCGGCACCTGGAAGGTGCGCGCCATGCCGAGCCGCGCATGCGCTTCCGGCGTGGCGTTGGTGACGTCCTGGCCGTTGAACCGGATGGTGCCCGCCGTGGGTTGCAGGTCGCCGGCGAGGCAGTTGAAGAACGTGCTCTTGCCGGCGCCGTTCGGGCCGATCAGGCCGACGATGTCGCCCTCGGTCACGCTCAGATCGGCCCCGTTCACCGCGCGGAAGCCGCCGAAGCTCATGACGATGCCCTTGGCCTCAAGCAGCATGTCTGGCCCTCCATGCCGCGACGCCGCGCCAGATCTCCGCCACGCCGCCGGGGCGGAAGCGGGCGATCAGCATGATGATAGCGCCGTAGATGATGAAGGTGATGCCGGTGCCGCCGCCGCCGAACACGGCGTTGGTGGCTTCCTCCAGCGGCACCAGGATCACCGCGCCGACCAGCGGCCCGAACAGCGTCCCCGCGCCGCCGAGTGCGGCGACGATCACCATCTTCACCGACAGCAGGATACCGAGCCCGGAATCCGGGTCGATGAAGCCGACCATCGTCGCGTACAGCGTGCCGGCGAGCGAGGTGAACCCGGCCGAGAGCAGCAGCGCATACAGCTTGTAGCGCAGCACCGGCACGCCAAGGCTGCGCGCCGCGCGGTCGCCGCCACGGATCGCCGCCAGATAGAAACCCATGCGGCTGCGCTGCATCTGCCAGGTGACGCCCAGCAACACCGCCAGCACCGCCAGGAACAGATAGTGATACGGCACCGGGCTGATGAACGAGAAATCCCACATCGTGCGCGGCACCGGCGGGCCCATCAGCCCGACCGCCGCGCCCACCAGGTCCCAGTTGGAACACAGGATGCGGATCAGCTCCGCCGCGGCGATCGTCGCCATGGAGAAATAATGCCCGCGCAGCCGGAACGTGGGGGTGCCGATCAGCGCCGCCAGCGCCAGGCTGACCGCCACGCCCACCGGCGCGCCGGCCAGCGGCGGCCAGCCGAGATGGGTGTAGACCACCAGCGAGGCATAGGCGCCGACGCCGAAATACGCGACATGCCCGACCGAGACCTGCCCGGCATAGCCGCCGACCAGGTTCCAGGCGGACGCGGAGATCGCCGCCAGCAGCACCAGCGCGCCGACCCGTTGCAGGAACACGTCATGCACCAGCACCGGCCACAGCGCCACCAGCAGCAGACCGACGACGACGGTGGGCAGATGGAGTTTCATAGCTTGCCCAACAACCCTTGCGGCCTGACCCAGAGCACCACCAGGAACAGCGCGTAGACCAGCACGTCCTGATACACCGCGCCGATCAGATAGGCCGACAGCGCCTCGATCACCCCGATGCCGAGCCCGGCGATCAACGCGCCCGGCACCGAACCGAAGCCGCCCAGGCAGACCACGACGAAGGCGATCAGCGACAGCGATTCGCCGACGGTGGGCGAGATATAGAAGAACAGCGCGATCAGCGCCCCGGCGACGCCGGTGCTGGCCGCGCCGACGCCCCAGGCCAGCGCCTGCATCCGGTCGGGGCGGATGCCCATCAGCATCGCCGCGTTGCGGTCCTCGGCCACCGCGAGCAGGCGCGAGCCGAGCATGGTGCGCGTCAGCACCAGATGCATGCCCAAGGTGATGACCAGCGCGAGGCCGCCGCCGATCAGCCGCGACGCCTCGAGGCGCAGCCCGGCGAAGTCGATGGTGCCGCCGACCAGCGTGTCGGGCAGCGAGACGAAATTGGCGCTGAACGCCCAGAACGCGGCATAGCGCAGCACCAGCGCCAAGCCGAAGGTGCCGAGAATCTGTGCCAGCATCGGCCCGCGCGCGACATGGCGCACCAGGCCGAGATAGACGACGACGCCCAGCACGAACAGCACCACCGCCGCGCCGGGAACGAAGAAGATCGGCCCGAGATGCAGCATGGTGAAGCAGAAGAACGCGGCATACATCGCCAGCATGACGAAATCGCCATGCGCGAAATTGACCACGTTCATCATGCCCCAGATCAGCGTGAGGCCGGAGGAGAACAGCGCATAGACGGCCCCCATGAGCAGACCGCTGACGACGACTTGCAGCAGGATCATGCACTTAGTCCGCGTGCAGTCGTCACGATCTCAACCCGCGCATCGTTCGCAGTCCCCCGGAATTCGCGCAGCAGACCTGCGCTGGATCAATGGGCCTGACCTAGACGATTGGCCGCAGGGTTACAAGCGCGGGAAACGGCCGCGGGAAACCCGGCCGCCCCCCGGCGCTCAGCCGGCCGCGAAGTCGATCAGTTGCCGCACCGGGGCGGCCGTCCTCAGCGCGTCGAACCCCTCGTTGATCTGATCGAGCTTGATCGTCCCGGTGATCAGGTGATCCAGATGCAGCTTGCCCTGGCGGTAGAACTCGATCAGCCGCGGCATGTCGACGCGGAAGCGGTTGCTGCCCATCGAACTGCCCTGGATCTTCCGCTCGCGCAGGAAGTCGTAGCCGTGCAGCTCGATCTTTACGCCGTACGGCACCATGCCGATGATCGTCGCCGTGCCGCCCGAGCGCAGCATCTTGAAGGACTGCTCCGCCGTCGTCTTCTGGCCCAGCGCCTCGAAGGAATAATGCACGCCGCCGCCGGTCAGTTCCCTGACCATCTCCACCGGATCGACGTTGGAGGCGTTGATCGTGTGCGTCGCGCCGAACTTCGTCGCCAGCTCCAGCTTGGATTGCAGCGTGTCGATGGCGATGATCCGCCCGGCGCCGGCCAGCGCCGCGCCGTTCACCGCCGAAAGCCCGACGCCGCCGCAGCCGATCACCGCGACATCGGTGCCCGGCTCCACCTTCGCCGTGTTGAACACCGCGCCGGCGCCGGTGATCACGCCGCAGCCGATCACCGCCGCCTTGTCGAGCGGCATGTCCTCGCGGATCTTCACCACCGCGTTCTCATGCACCAGCATCAGTTCGGCGAAGGAAGACAGGTTGGCGAACTGGTGCAGCACCTGGCCGTTCCAGGACAGCCGGCGCGCCGCGCCCGGCAGCAGCTTCACCTCGGTGTCCTCGCACAGGTTGGGATGCCCGGTGGTGCATTGCGAGCAATGGCCGCAGAACACCGACAGGCAGGTGACGACGTGATCGCCCGGCTTCACGTAGGTGACGTCGGACCCCACCGCCTCGATGATGCCGGCGGATTCATGGCCGAGCACGATCGGCAACGGGCAGGGATACAGCCCGTCGATGAAGTGCAGGTCGGAATGGCACAAACCGGCATAGGTGGTGCGTACCAGCACCTCGCGCGCCTTCGGCTTGGCGATGTCGACGTTCTCGATCGTCATGGGCTGGTTCGCCGCGTGCAGGATTGCTGCTTTCATTATCGTTCCCCCAGTCTGGTTCGGTTGGAACTCACTTCGCCGGCTTCTGATAGAAGGGCCGCTTGCCCTCCAGCATCATCGCCCGGTCGGCCGCGAAATAGTCGCCGTAATGCAGTACGTAGGCCTCGAAATTGGTGCCGTGGAACGGCGCATTGCCGGCGTGGGTCGCCACCGTCGCCACCACGCTGTGCGGGAACCCGAGTTCCTTCAGCAGCATCGCGCCGACCACGCCGTGCGGCAACTCCCTGGACAGCTGCGAATACCCCACGCCATCGGCCTCGCGCGTGTACATCAGCGGCTTGTCGACATCGTGCAGGATCAGGATCGACATCAGCACGTCGTAGTCGATCTCCGCCCCCCAGTCCGCCGCCGCGCGGCGCGCCAGATCGACACCGGTGCGGGTCACGTCGTTGACATGCCATTCCAGCCGGTAGGTCGGCGCCTGGGGCGAGAACGGCATCTCCGACAGATGTTGGTATGGGCTGGACGACCATGTGCTCACCCAGGCGGTGACGATCTTCTCCCGCACGGCCGGCGATACCAGGTCCAGGCCCCACAACCACCCCTCGACCGCGTCCCGGCGGGAATTGCTGGTCCGGTCGATGACATAGGCGCTCATGCTCGTTCCTTGCCTCCTTAGGCCGATCCTGCCCGCGATCGGCTGGTTGCGCCAACCCTACAGCACAAGTTGCGTCTGGGTCACTTTCGCCACCAGCTTGCCGGTCTCGTGGCTGATCCGAGTCTCCCAGACCTGCGTCCGCCTGCCCCGGTGCAGCGGCGTCACCTCGCCGATCAGCGTGCTGCCGGGCGGTGCCGGGGCCAGGAAGTTGGTCTTGCTCTCCACCGTCGTCGTCCATTTGCCCTCGGGCAGATTGAGGATGGCCGCCATCGCCCCGAGCGTATCGGCGAAGGCCATCAGCATGCCGCCATGGATGTTGTTGATGGTGGTGCACATATCCGGCCGCACCAGCATCCGCGCCACGATCCTGTCGAGGCTCACCTCGACGTATTCGACCCCCAGATGCTCCGGCACGCCAGCCATCTGCTCCTGCACCTTTGCCATCAAACTCATGCACATCCCCTTGTTGCAGACGTATCTTGCCCTCAACCTCCGTCCTGCTCCAATAGTACCCGATCCAGCCCAGGAGACCCGGCAATGACCGTCGATGCCGTCGCCGCCGTCCACGACATCATGACGTCCGAAGCGTATCATCGCGCCCGCGCCGTGCTGGCCGCCGAGCATGGCCGCACCGTTCTCGACATCGTCAACCTGACCGAGATCCCGGCCCCGTCGTTCCAGGAAGATGTCCGTGGCGCGGCCTGGATGGAGATGGCGCGCGGGGATGGGCTGACCGATATCCAGCGCGACACCGAGGGCAACATCACGGCACTTCGCCGTGGCGCCGGCAACGGGCCGCTGGTCTGTATCGCCGCGCATCTGGACACGGTGTTCCCCCCCGGCACCGAGCTGAAGGTCCGCCAGGAGGGCAACCGGCTGTTCGCGCCGGGCATCGGCGACGACACGCGTGGCCTCGCGGTGCTGCTCGCCCTGGCGCGTGCGCTGGATGCCGCCGCCATCGTCACGCGGGCCGACATCCTGTTCGTCGCCGATGTCGGCGAGGAAGGCCCCGGCGACCTGCGCGGCATGCGCCATCTGTTCCTCAAGGGTCCCTACAAGGACCGCATCTCCGCCTTCATCACGCTGGACAGCCCGGACATGGAGCGCATCGCCACCACCGGCATCGGCGCCAAACGCTACCGGGTGACCTTCCGCGGCCCCGGCGGACACAGCTTCGGCGCCTTCGGCATCGTCAATCCGCTGTT
Source organism: Acetobacteraceae bacterium (assembly GCA_003133265.1). Lineage (GTDB taxonomy): Bacteria > Pseudomonadota > Alphaproteobacteria > Acetobacterales > Acetobacteraceae > PALSA-911. Next base: position 20,950 of record PKWQ01000044.1, on the reverse strand, counting down.
CGCCATGGCCCGCGCGATCGACGAACTGGGCCGGGTTCAGGTGCCGGAAAGCCCGCGCACCACCTTCAGCGCCTCGGTGACCGGCGGCGGCACCTCGATCAACTCCATCCCCAACGAGGTGTGGACCGATTTCGACCTGCGCTCGGAATCCCCCGAGGAACTCGCCACGCTGGAAGCCCGCTTCCTCGCCATCGTCGACGCCGCGGTGGCGGCCGAGAACCATGCGCGCTCGATCGCGGCCGGCCCGATCACGGCGGAGACGACGCTGACCGGCGACCGGCCCGCCGGGCGGACCGACCCAGACAGCGACCTGGTCCGCATCGCGCATGCGGCGATCGCCGCACATGGTTTCACGCCCAGCTTCGAGGCGTCCTCGACCGACGCCAACATCCCGATGAGCCTTGGCATCCCCGCCATCAAGATCGGCACCGGCGGCACCGGCGGGCGCGCCCACTCGCTGGAGGAATGGATCGACGTCACCCCCGATCCCAGCATCCGCGGCATGGCCGCCGGGCTGACGACGCTGCTGGCGCTGGCGGGGCTGGTGTAGCGGCGCAACCACGAACCAGTTCCCCCTCCCTCCGTTTCATGGTCTACTGGCAAATAGTAACAACACAGCGCCAGCAGGCGCGCGACTGGAGGGGTGCTTCATGAAACTGATGTGGTTCCATCTCATGCCCTATACGGAACTGCCGGACGATTTCCGCACCCAGCATCCCTCGGTCTGGGTCGACATCGATTCCCGGCTGTTCGATCCGAAACGCGCACATCACATGTACAACGACTTCATGGACGAGCTGGAATACGCCGCCGAGGTCGGGTTCGACGCGGTGTGCGTCAACGAGCACCACTCCAACGGCTACGGGCTGATGCCGTCGCCGAACCTGATCGCCAGTTCGCTGGCCCGCCGCACGACGGACACGGCGATCTGCGTGATGGGCAATTCGCTGGCGCTCTACAACCCGCCGACGCGGGTGGCCGAAGAGTTCGCGATGATCGACTGCATCTCCGGCGGGCGGCTGATCGCGGGCTTCCCGGTCGGCTCGCCGATGGATACCTGTTTCGCCTACGGCCAGAACCCCTCGATGCTGCGCGAACGTTATTACGAGGCGCACGATCTGGTGGTGAAAGCCTGGACCGAGAAGGACACCTTCGCCTTCAACGGCCGTTACAACCAGCAGCGCTATGTGAATATCTGGCCGCGCCCGATCCAGAACAATCCGCATCCGCCGGTCTGGGTGCCCGGCGGCGGCTCGGTGGAGACGTGGCACTGGTGCGCGGAGATGGACTACGTCTACTGCTACCTGTCCTATTATGGCTACAAGGCCGGGCAGGCGACGATGGACGGCTTCTGGAACGAGATGGCGCGGCTGGGCAAGGACCGCAATCCGTACCGCGCCGGCTTCCTGCAATTCGTCGGCGTCGGCGAGAGCCGCCAGCACGCCATGGACCTGTACGGTGAGGCCGCCGAATATTTCTACGGCCGCTGCCTGCATATCGACCCGCGCTTCGCCGCCCCGCCGGGCTACACCACCGAGCAGACGCAGCGCCTGGGCATGCAAAGCCAGGTGGCCAAGGCCGCGTCCTACTCGGAGAAATTCAAGAACCGGCCGACCGACATGGCGACGCTGGTGGATGCCGGTTACGTCGTCGTCGGCTCGCCGTCCGAGGTGGCCGAGCAGTTGCGCGCGGTGGCGACCGATCTGAATGTCGGCAACCTGATGCTGCTGCTGCAATTCGGCAACATGAGCAAGGAGCTGTCGCAGTACAACACCAAGCTGTTCGCCGAGCAGGTGAAGCCCAAGCTCGCCCCGCTGTTCTCGGAGTGGGAGCACCGCTGGTGGCCGCGGCCGATGGACAGCAAGGCCCGCGCGCCGATCCCGGCCTTCACGCCCTCGCTGGCGGCGGAGTAGCCGCCCGGCGCTACCGGATGGCGATCATGGAAATGCCCGGGGCAGCCGCTCCGGGCATTTTTTGCTGCACGATGCTCAGTTCCCCATCGCCAGCACGCCGTGCCGGAAGCTCAGCCAGTCACTGCTGATCAGCAGATCGGACCCGGCCCACAGCATGGCTGCGACCAGGGTGTTGACGAGCACGATCCGCCCGACACGCACCGTCGCCGGCGCGCCGCGCCAGCCGGTGTTCGCATCGGGTTCCGCCACCGGGCGGGCGAAGAACGGCAGCACGGCGAACAGGCCGATCCACCAGATCAGCACATAGACGATGACGCCGGTAAACCAGTCCATCTTCCCTCACACACGCAACAAATGCACGTCCACCAGCGGCCGCTTCTGCAACCGCTTGCCCAACGCCCGGCGCAGCGCCGCGCGCGCCGCGTCCGCCAGCGCGGAATCGTCGCGCCGCAGCGGTGCCGGCAGGTCGGCGACGGCAGTGGCGAACTCCCTGGTGACCCGGTCGGTTTCCGGGTCCTCCGGCTCGAACAGGCCGGGCGCGCTCACCTGAGGCTTACCCAGGATCTTGCCGGCGGCATCCACCGCCAGACTGCCCAGCACCACGCCGTTGAATAGCATCCGCCGCCGCGCGGCGAGCACCCCGCCATTCAGCGGCATCAGCCGGTTGCCGTCCAGCACCAGCCGCCCCACCGGCGCGCTGTCGACCACCTCGACCCGGCCCGGCGCCAGATTGAGGATATCGCCATCCTCCAGCAGGATCGGGCTGGCACCCGCCTCCTGCGCCAGCGCGGCGTGCGCGGACAGATGCCGCCACTCGCCATGCACCGGCACCGCGTAGCGCGGCCGGACAAGCTTGTAGAGCCGGCGCAATTCGTCGCGCGCCGGATGGCCGGAGACATGGACCACATGGTCCGCATCCGTCATCACCCGCGCGCCCCGGCGCACCAGATTGTCCTGCACCGCCCCAATCGCCCGCTCGTTGCCGGGGATCATGCGGCTGGAGAAGATCACCGTGTCGCCCTCGCCCAGCGACATGCGCGGGTGGCTGTCCGTGGCGATGCGCGCCAGCGCGCTGCGCGGCTCGCCCTGGCTGCCGGTGGTCAGGATCAGCAGATTGTCGTCCGGCACGTCCTCCGCGTCGTCCTCGCCCAGGAACTCCGGCACCTCGCGCAGATAGCCGCACTCGCGCGCCGCCGCCTCGATGTTACGCAAGGACCGGCCGAACAGCGCCACGCTGCGCCCGCAATCGCGCGCGGCCAGCGCAATGCTCTCCATCCGCGCGACGTTGGAGGCGAAGCAGGTCACCGCCACCCGGCCCTCGATGCTGCGGATCAGCGCCGTCATGCTCTGGCGCACCTCGGCCTCGGACCCGGAATGGCCTTCCACCATGGCGTTGGTGGAATCGCAGACCAGCGCCAACACGCCCTTGTCGCCCAGGGCGGCGAACGCGGCCTCGTTCGTCATGGGGCCGAGCAGCGGCTTCGGGTCGAGCTTCCAATCGCCGGTATGCAGCACGATGCCGTGCGGCGTGGTGATGGCCAGCGATTGCGCCTCCGGGATCGAGTGCGTCACCTGGATGAACTGGAGCGAGAATGGCGCCAGTTCGATCGAGCCGCCGGTCGGCACCACATGCAGCTTCACCTGGTTCTGCAAGCCGACCTCGGTCAGCTTGCGCCGCAGCACGGCGGCGGCGAAGGGCGTGGCGTAGACCGGGCAGCGCAGTTGCGGCCACAGCCAGGCAACCGCGCCGATATGGTCCTCATGCGCGTGCGTGATCACCAGGCCCAGCAGCCGGTCGCGCCGCTCGGCGATGAAGCGGGGATCGGCCATCATCACGTCGACCTCCGGCAGCTCGGAGCCGCCGAAGCCGATGCCGCAATCGACCGCCAGCCATTTGCCGTCGCAACGGTAGAGATTGAGATTCATGCCGATCTCGCCCGTCCCGCCCAGGGGCAGGAAGGCCAGATCACCGGAAGTAGCGTTCATTTATGGCTTTCTTTGTTATTCGGTATCGTGCAGGCGTTGCCTGTCTTTCGATAATGTGGGGGCGGGGTTGCGATCCGCCAACATCCGCAGGCCATCAAGCGTGAGATCAGGCTCAATTCGCTCGATCATCATCGTGCCCTCGGCGAACAGCGGCGCCAGGCCGCCAGTGGCCACCACCTTCAGCGGCGCGCCATATTCCGCCTTGATGCGGGTCACCAGACCCTCGACCAGCCCGATATAGCCCCAATAGACGCCCGACTGCATGGCCGGCACGGTCGCGCGCCCGATCACCGATTGCGGCCGGCCGATGCCGATGCGCGGCAGGCGGGCGGCGGCGCGGTGCAGCGCCTCGATCGACAGATTGATCCCCGGGGCGATCGCGCCGCCCAGATAGGCGCCGTCGTGATCGACCACGTCGAACGTGGTGGCGGTGCCGAAATCCACCACCACCAGCGGCCCGCCGAACTGCCGGTGCGCGGCCAGCGAGTTCAGCAGACGGTCCGCCCCGACCTCTCCCGGCTGGTCGACCTTGATCTCGAAGCCCCAGTCCAGATTGGCGCGGGCAACCAGCGGCTCGGCATAGAACCAGTCGCGGCACAGCCGGCGCAGATGATACAGCGCCGCCGGCACCACGGTGCCGATCACCGCGCGCGATATCTCCGCCGGCTTCAGCCCGGAGTGGGTCAGCAGCGTCAGCAGCCAGACGGCGTATTCATCGGACGTGCGCTGCGGGTCGGTGGCGATGCGAAAAATGCCGCGCCAGCTGTCGCCATCATGCACGGCGCAGACGACATTGGTATTGCCGGCGTCGATGACCAGAAGCACGCGATCAGCCCCCCATNNGCCGGGAACACGAAGAAGAACAGGGTGAACAGCCCGGTCGCCGCCGCGACAATCGACAGCGACGGCGGCCGCGGATCGAACGCCTCGCCGCCGGCATCGAAATACATCACCTTGATCACGCGCAGATAGTAGTAGGCGCCGACCACGCTGGTCAGCACGCCGATCACGGCGAGCGTCCACATGCCGCTCTGCACCGCGGCCAGGAACACGTACAGCTTGCCGATGAAGCCGGCCATCGGCGGAACCCCGGCCATGCTGAACATGAACACGGTCATCCAGCCCGCCAGCATCGGGTCGGTCCGGCCGAGCCCGGCCAGATCGGAAATCTGCTCCAGCGCGTGGCCCTTGCGGCGCATCGCCAGGATGCAGGCAAAAACCCCGGCGTTCATGAACACATAGGTGAGCATGTAGACCAGCACGCCGCGCACGCCATCGGCGGTGCCGACCGCGAGGCCGATCAGCGCGTAGCCCATGTGGCCGATCGAGGAATAGGCCATCAGCCGCTTGATGTTGCTCTGCCCGATCGCCGCCAGCGCGCCCAGCACCATCGAGGCGATGGAGACCAGCACGATCAGCTGCTGCCAGGAGCCGAGCAGATGGCCGAACGGGATACCCATGACGCGCAGCAACAGCCCGATCGCCGCCACCTTTGGCGCGGTGCTCAGGAAGGCGGTCACCGGCGTCGGCGCGCCCTCATAGACGTCCGGCGTCCACATGTGGAACGGCACCGCGGAGATCTTGAACACCAGCCCGACGATCACGAACACCACGCCGACGATCAGCCCAGGCGAGGCGGAGTCCGGCTTGGCCAGGATGGCGGCCAGTTCGACGAAATCCATCGTGCCGGAGAAGCCGTAGACCAGCGAAATGCCGTACAGCAGCAGACCGGAGGCCAGCGCGCCCAGGACGAAATATTTCAGGCCGGCCTCGGAAGAGCGCAGCGTGTCGCGGGCGAAGGCGGTCAGCACATACAGCGAGAGGGTCTGCAACTCCAGGCCGAGATACAGCGTCATCATCGAACTGGCCGAGACCATGATCATCATGCCGACGACCGAGAGCAGCAGCAGCACCGGGAACTCGAAGCGTGCGAGCCCCTCAAGGCGGTTGTAGTGCAGCGAGAGAATGACCCCGAGCGCCGCGCCGGCCAGGATCAGCAGCTTCATGAAGCTGCTGAAGCCATCGGTGACGAACTGCCCGTGATAGCCGCTGCCGTTGACGGTCGCGACCACCAGGAACCCGGTCACCAGCAGCGCGCCGATCGCCAGCATCGAACAGAGCTGCGTGCTGTCCTGCTTGCGCAGCACGCCGAACATCAGAATCGCCATGGCAAGACAGGCCAGGACGATTTCCGGCAGCGCGAGAACCCAGTTCATCAGTGGATCATCCCGGCAAGCTTGATGGACTGCTCAAGCGCGGCGGTATGGTTCTTGACCATCGCCGCCACGCTGGCGTCGAAGAAGCTGGTGAAGCTGGAGGGGTAGATGCCCATCCACAGGGTCAGCAGGACCAGCGGCATGAACACCGCGTATTCCCGCGCCGACAGATCCAGGATGGATTTCAGGTCATCCCTGGTCAGCCGGCCGAAGATCACCCGGCGATACAGATACAGCATGTAGGCCGCGCCCAGGATCATTCCCGTAGCGCCCAGCAGCGCCAGCCAGAAATTCACCTGCAATGCGCCGATGATCACCAGGAACTCGCCGACGAACCCGGCGGTGCCCGGCAGGCCGACGCTGGCCATGGTGAACAGCATGAACACCAGCGCGTAGCCCGGCATCCGGTCCGCCAGGCCGCCATAGCGGGCGATCTCGCGCGAATGGATGCGATCATAGACCACGCCGACGCAGAGGAAGAGCGCGCCGGCGACCACGCCGTGCGACAGCATCTGAAACAGCGCGCCCTGGATGCCCTGCACGTTGAAGGTGAACAGGCCGATGGTCACCACGCCCATGTGCGCGACCGAGGAGTAGGCGATCAGCTTCTTCATGTCGGTCTGCGCCAGCGCCACCAGCGAGGTGTAGATCACCGCCACGATCGACAGCGTGTAGATCAGCGGCGCGTACTGCGCGGAGGCGTCCGGCAGCATCGGCAGCGAGAAGCGCAGGAACCCGTACGCCCCCATCTTCAGCAGCACGCCGGCCAGGATGACGGAGCCGCCGGTCGGCGCCTCCACATGCGCGTCCGGCAGCCAGGTATGCACCGGCCACATCGGCACCTTCACCGCGAAGGACGCCAGGAAGGCGAAGAACATCCAGTTCTGCATCGCCGCCGGGAAATGCGTCTTCATCAGCACGGCGAGGTCGGTGGTGCCCGCGTACTGCCACATCGCCAGCAGCGCCAGCAGCATCAGCACCGAGCCGGCGAGCGTGTAGAGGAAGAACTTCAGCGCCGCGTAGACCCGTTGCGGCCCACCCCATACCCCGATGATGAGATACATCGGGATCAGCACCGCCTCGAAGAACATGTAGAAGACGACGAAATCCAGCGCGCAGAACATGCCCACCATCATCGTCTCCAGGATGAGGAAGGAGAGCATGAACTCCCGCACGCGGGTGGTGATCGACTCCCAGCTCGCCAGGATGCAGATCGGCGTCAGCGCGGTGGACAGCAGCACGAACAGCACGGAGATGCCGTCCACGCCCATCTTGTAGCCAACCCCGTATGCCGGCAGCCACGGCAGGTTTTCCACGAACTGGAAGCCCGCCTCGCCCTGGTCGAACTTCACCCACAGGATCAGCGACAGCAGGAACACGATCAAGCTGGTCCAGAGCGCGGTCCAGCGGGCGTTGGCGGCGACGGTCTCCTCGTCGCCACGCACCAACATGATGATCACCCCGCCCACCAGCGGCAGCCATGTGATCAGCGACAGCAGGGGGAAACCAGCTTGATTCATCATGTCACCGGAAAAGCAGGAATACGCTGACCAGCACGACGAGGCCGATCAACATCGAGAACGCATAGACGGCGAGAGACCCGGTTTGCAGCTTGACCGCCTGCCTCGACGATCCGGCCGCCAGGCTGGCCATGCCGTTCGGCATGCCGTCGATCAGCTTGACGTCGCCGACCTGCCAGAACACGCCGGCCAGCCGGAACATCGGCCGCACGAAGATCGCGTCGTACAGCTCGTCGAAATACCACTTGTTCAGCAGGAACCTGTAGACGCCGCCGAAAGTGGAAGCGAGCAGCCCGGGGATCGCGGGCACGGCCATATACATGACATAGGCCAGCGCGATACCGGCGATGCCCATGACCAGCGGGATCTCCTCGACCCAGGCCGGCACGTGCTCGATATTGGCCAGCACATGGTTGGTGGCGCCGTTCACGATGCTGCCGTGCCAGAACGCCTGCCACTCCTCGCCGATGAACCAGCCGTGCAGCGCCCAGCCGGCGATCACCGCGCCAACCGCCAGCGCCACCAACGGCCCGACCATGACGAACGGGCTTTCATGCACATGCTCCAGCGTATGATGGTCGACGCGCGACGTGCCATGGAACGCCATGATCAGCAGCCGCCAGGAATAGAACGCGGTCAGGAACGCCGCGAGCACGGTGCAGATGAAGGCGTAGGTGCCCACCCCGGTGCCCGCCGCGTAGGCGGCGGAAATGATCGCATCCTTGGAGTAGGAGCCGGCGAGCGGCGGGATGCCGGCAAGTGCCAGATTACCAATCCACATCAGCGCGCAAGTCCAGGGGATCAGTCGCCCGAGCCCGCCCATCTTGCGCAAATCCTGCTCGTCGGACATCGCGTGGATCACCGAGCCCGCGCCCAGGAACAGCAGCGCCTTGAAGAAGGCATGCGTGATCAGGTGGAACATCGAGGCCTGATAGGCGCCGACACCGGCGGCGACGAACATGTAGCCGAGCTGCGAACAGGTCGAATAGGCGATCACCCGCTTGATGTCGTTCTGCACGCAACCGATCGTCGCCGTGAACAAGGCCGTGGAGGCGCCGACGATGGTGACGAACGCCAGCGCGGTCGGCGCGAACTCCATCAGCGGCGACATGCGCGCCATCAGGAACACCCCGGCGGTGACCATGGTCGCGGCATGGATCAGCGCGGANNCCATCGCGTCCGGCAGCCAGACATGCAGGCCAAGCTGCGCCGACTTGCCCATCGCGCCGATGAACAGCAGGAAGCCGATCACCTCCAGCGCCGGGAAGCTGGTGCCGAACAGGCTGTAGGTGTCGGCCGCGTGCGCGGCGACGGCGGCAAAGATGCCAGCGAACTCGATCGTGCCAAACTTCAGGAACAACAGCGCGATGCCGACCGCGAACCCGAGGTCGCCGATACGGTTGACGATGAATGCCTTGATCGCGGCGGCGCAGGCGCTCGGGCGGTCGTACCAGTAGCCGATCAGCAGGTAGGAGCAGAGGCCGACGCCTTCCCAGCCGAAGAACAGCTGCGCCAGATTGTCCGCCGTCACCAGCATCAGCATGGAGAAGGTGAACAGCGACAGATAGGCAAAGAACCGGTAGCGCGGGTAGCTGTCGTGCGCCATGTAGCCGATCGAATAGATATGGATCAGCATCGAGACGAAGCTGACCATCGCCACCATGACCGCCGCCAGCGTGTCGTAGCGCAGCGCCCAGTTCACGTGCAGGCTGCCGACATCGATCCAGGTGCCGAGCGACAGCGTTGTGGGGGCTGCCTCGTCACCGACCAGGGTGAAGAAGGCCAGCGGGCCGCAGATCGCGGCGAGCAGCATGCACAGCACGGATACGGCCGTGGCGGCGCGATCGCCGATCGCCTTGCCGAGAAGGCCCGAGACCAGCGCTCCGAACAGCGGCGCGAAGACGGCGACAGCGTAAATCATGTCAGCCCTTCATCAGGTTCACGTCCTCGACCTGGATCGAGCCGCGATTGCGGAAATAGATCAGCACGATGGCCAGCCCGATCGCGGCTTCCGCCGCGGCCACGGTCAGCACGAACATCGCCATCACCTGCCCGGCCAGATCGCCGAGAGCAGCCGAGAAGGCGACGAAGTTCAGGTTCACCGCCAGCAGGATCAGCTCGACCGACATCAGGATGACGATCACGTTCTTCCGGTTCAGGAAGATGCCGAAAATGCCCAGCACCAGCAGGATGGCGCTGACCACCAGGTAATGGCCAAGGCCGACTTGCATCGTTGCCATATCAGTGCCCTCCCGCTGGATGATGGCCGGCATGTTCGGTTTCCGGCTCCGGCTCGGGCGCCTTCGGGCGGTAGATGCCGCTTGCTTTCACCCCGGCGCCGATCGCCACGTCGACCAGTTCCAGCGTCTCCGCGACGGTGCGCTGGGTTTGGCGGCGGATGCTCTGATGCAGCGAGGGCTTGGCGCTGCGCAGCGTCAGCACGATGGCGCCGATCATCGCCACCAGCAGGATCAGCCCGGCGGCCTGGAACAGGAACACGTAGTCCGTGTAGATCAGCCGCCCGAGGGCGGCGGTGTTGCTGACGTTGGCCGGCGTCGCGGACAGTTTCAGCGTGCCCGCCTGCGGCGCGAAGGTCCAGCCGCCCAGCACCATCAGCAGCTCGATCAGCAGCACGGCTCCCACCGCGATGCCCACCGGCAGATAGCGTTGCACGCCGCTTTTCAGCTCGGCGAAATTCACGTCCAGCATCATGACCACGAACAGGAACAACACCGCGACCGCGCCCACGTAGACGATGATCAGGATCATCGCCAGGAACTCGGCCCCCGCGATCAGGAACAAAGCGGCGGCGTTGAAGAAGGCCAGGATGAGGAACAGCACCGAATGCACCGGGTTCCGCGCGCTGACCACCATGCCGGCGGAGGCGAGCAGAATGAGGGCGAACACATAGAAGGCGATGGTTGCGATCATTGGCTGCCCTCACCCGAACCCTGAGCGGTCATTTGTTTCATCGGTAGGGCGCGTCCAGTTCCAGCCGCATGGCGATCTCGGCTTCCCAACGGTCGCCGTTCGCCAGCAGCTTGTTCTTGTTGTAGAACAGTTCCTCGCGCGTCTCGGTGGCGAACTCGAAGTTCGGCCCCTCGACGATCGCATCCACCGGGCAGGCTTCCTCGCACAGCCCGCAATAGATGCATTTGGTCATGTCGATGTCGTAGCGCGTGGTGCGCCGCGACCCGTCCTCACGCGGCTCCGCCTCGATGGTGATCGCCTGCGCCGGGCACACCGCCTCGCACAGCTTGCAGGCGATGCAGCGCTCTTCCCCGTTCGGGTAGCGGCGCAGCGCGTGCTCGCCCTTGAAGCGCGGACCGATCGGCCCCCGCTCGTACGGGTAGTTGATGGTCACCTTCGGCTTGAACAGATAACTCAAGGTCAGCGCCATGCCGGAGAGCAGCTCTCCCAGCAGCATGGCGCGCGCGGTGCGGTCCAGGAATCCCATGGGTCAGGCTCCTGCTTGGGGCGCGTGAATGAAATCAAGCTGCATGGGGCAACCATCCGAAGGCAACGAGCGCGCCGGCCGTCAGCACCAGCCACAGCAGCGACAGCGGCAGGAACACCTTCCAGCCAAGGCGCATCAGCTGGTCGTAGCGGTAGCGCGGGAAGGTGCAGCGGGTCCAAAGGAAGAAGAACAGCACGAAGCAGATCTTCAGGATCAACCAGATCGGCCCCGGCAGCCAGGTAAACGGCTCGATCGGGAACGGCGGCAGCCAGCCACCCAGGAACAGGATGCTGGTCATGCTCGCCATCAGGATCATGTTGGCGTATTCGCCGAGGAAGAACAGCGCGAACGCCATGGCGCTGTATTCGACGAAGAAGCCGGCGACGATCTCGCTCTCGCCCTCGGGCAGATCGAACGGCGAGCGGTTGGTTTCCGCCAGCGTCGAGATGAAAAAGATGACGAACATCGGGAACAGCGGAATGCAGTACCAGGCCGGGATGAACCCGAACCAGTAGTGGTTCTGCGCCTGCACGATGGCATTCAGGTTCAGCGTGCCCGCGCACAGCAGCACGGTGACGATCACGAAGCCCATCGAGACTTCGTAGGAGATCATCTGCGCCGCGCTGCGCATCGCGCCGAAGAACGGGAATTTGGAGTTGCTGGCCCAGCCGGCGATGACGACGCCATAGACACCGAGCGAGCTGATCGCGAACAGATACAGCACGCCGACATTGATATCGGCGATCGCCCAGCCATCGTTCACCGGGATCACCGCCCAGGCCATCAGCGCCAGGATGAAGGTCAGCATCGGCCCCATCAGGAACAGCGCCCGGTTGGCGCCGGCGGGGATGATGGTTTCCTTCATCAGCATCTTCAGCGCGTCGGCGAACGGTTGCAGCAGGCCGAAGGGTCCGACCACGTTCGGCCCCTTGCGCAACTGCATGGCGCCTAGAATCTTGCGCTCGGCGTAGGTCAGATAGGCGACGCCCAGCAGCAGCGGCACCAGCAGCGCCAGCGCCTCGACGACGACCAGAACCAAGTGCCCGAAGGGCGTGTGAATGAAATCCCGCAGCACGCTCATCATCGGGCTACTCCGCCGCTGCCAGCTTGGGGGTGACGTAGGTCTCGGTGCAGATCGTCATGGTCGGGCTGGCCCGGCTGATCTGATCGGTCTTGTAGTAGTTCGCCACCGCCAGCGGGAACGGCGTGGTGCTGGCGAGCGTCGGATTGCCGACCGGCGCGGTTTGGTCGGTGCAGGCGAAGCGCGGCAGGAAGCCGACGCGCGCGAACACCGGGTTCACCTGCTCCAGCCGCGCGCGCAACGCCGCCAGATCGTCGTAGGGCAGCGGATGGCCGGCGACCTCGCTGAAGGCGCGCAGTATCTTCCAATCCTCGCGCGCCTCGCCCGGCGGATACACCGCCAGTTGCCCGCGCTGCACCCGGCCCTCGGTGTTCACGTAGGTGCCGTTCTTCTCGGTGTAGGCGGCACCCGGCAGGATCACGTCCGCCCGCGCCGCGCCGGCATCGCCGTGATGGCCCTGATAGACCACGAAGGTGTTGGCGCCGATCTTCGAGGTGTCGAACTCGTCCGCGCCGAGCAGCCACAGCACATCCACCCCGCCGCCCAGCATGCCGGCAAGGTCCTTGCCGCCCGGCCCCGGCAGGAAACCGAGATCGAGCGCGCCGACCCGCGCGGCGGCGGTGTGCAGCACGTTGAAGCCGTGCCATTCCGCGCTCAGTGCGCCAACCGTGGCGGCCAGTTGCCAGCAAGCCGCGAGCACCGCCGCGCCGTCGATACCAACCAGCGCGCCCTGACCGAGAATGATCATTGGCTTCTTCGCGGCCTTCAGCACCTCCGCGAACGGCAGCGACCCCGCGATCAGCGCCGCGAGCACGCTGGGCGTATCGCCCAGATGCTGGGTCTTGTAGGTCAGGTCGCCGGTCGGCCCGATCACGCCTACGGGGATGTTGCCCGCGACAAAACGCTTGCGGATGCGTGCGTTCAGCACCGGCGCCTCGTGGCGCGGATCGGAGCCGACGATCAGGATCGCGTCCGCTTCCTCGATCCCGGCGATCGAGCTGTTGAACACGTAGAAATCCCGCCTTGCGGCATCCAGCTTCGCCCCGTCCTGCCGGCAATCCAGGTTTTGCGACCCCAACGAAGCCATCAGGTCCTTCAGCGCCAGCATGCTCTCGGCATCGCACAGATCGCCCGCGATGGCGCCGATGCGCGCGCCGGCCACGCCCTTGAGCTTCGCCGCGATCGCCGCGAATGCCGCGGGCCAGGTCGCCTTTTGCAGCGTGCCGTCGCGCTTCACCCACGGCGTATCCACCCGCCGCCGCTTCAACCCGTCGATCGAGAAGCGGGACTTGTCGCCCAACCACTCCTCGTTCACGTCCTCATTTAGTCGCGGCAGGATGCGCAGCACCTCGGGGCCGCGCGTATCGACGCGGATATTGCAGCCCACCGCGTCCAGCACGTCGACGCTGTCGGTCTTGCGCAGCTCCCATGGCCGCGCGGTGAAGGCATAGGGCTTGGAGGTCAGCGCGCCGACCGGGCACAGATCGATCAGGTTGCCGGACAGTTCCGAACCCAGCGCCTTCTGGACGTAGGTGCCGACTTCCATGTTCTCGCCGCGCGCGGTGGCGCCGAGATCGGGCACGCCGGCGACCTCGGTGATGAAACGGATGCAGCGCGTGCAGTGGATGCAGCGCGTCATCACCGTCTGCACCAGCGGGCCGATATTCTTGTCCTTCACCGCCCGCTTGTTCTCGGCGTAGCGCGAGCCGTCCTTGCCATAGGCGACCGCCTGGTCCTGCAGGTCGCATTCCCCGCCCTGGTCGCAGATCGGGCAGTCCAGCGGATGGTTGATCAGCAGGAATTCCATCGCCGCGCGCCGCGCCGCCCGCACCATCGGCGTGTCGGTATGCACCACCATGCCGTCATTGACCGGGAAGGCGCAGGACGCGTGCGGCTTCGGCGGCGCCTTCTCTATCTCCACCATGCACATGCGGCAATTGCCGGCGACCGACAGCCGCTCGTGATAGCAGAAGCGCGGGATCTCGATACCGGCTGCCTCGCACGCTTGCAGCACGGAGGAGCCGTTGGGAACCTCGACCTCGATGCCGTCGACGGTAACTTTTGCCATCGCCCTACTCCGCCGCCATCTGCATCGGTTTGCCGGCCTTGTAGGCGGCAATGCGTTCCTCGATCACCGGCCGGAAATGCCGGATCAGCCCCTGGATCGGCCATGCCGCCGCATCGCCGAGGGCACAGATCGTGTGACCCTCGATCTGCCTCGTCACCTGCTCCAGCGTGTCGATCTCGGCCAGTTCCGCCCGTCCTTCCACCATGCGGTTCATCACCCGCATCATCCAGCCGGTGCCCTCGCGGCACGGCGTGCATTGGCCGCAGCTCTCATGCTTGTAGAACTGCGCCAGCCGCGCGATCGCCTTGATCAGGTCGGTCGATTTGTCCATCACGATCACCGCCGCGGTCCCGAGCCCGCTGCGCACCGCGCGCAGGCTGTCGAAATCCATCAGCACGTCGTCACAGATCGATTTCGGGATCATCGGCACCGACGAGCCGCCCGGGATCACCGCCAGCAGATTGTCCCAGCCGCCGCGCACGCCGCCGGCATAGGTCTCGATCAGTTCGCGCAGCGGGATGCCGAGTTCCTCCTCGACATTGCAGGGCTTGTTCACATGGCCGGAGATGCAGAACAGCTTGGTGCCGGTATTGCCCTGCCGCCCGAGCGCGGAGAACCACGCCGCACCGCGCCGCATGATGGTCGGCGCCACCGCGATGCTTTCCACGTTGTTCACCGTGGACGGGCAGCCATAGAGGCCGGAGGCGGCTGGGAACGGCGGCTTCAGCCGCGGCATGCCCTTCTTGCCTTCCAGGCTCTCGATCAGCGCCGTCTCCTCGCCGCAGATATAGGCACCCGCGCCGCGATGCACGTAGCAGTCGAAATCCCAGCCGGAGCCGCAGGCGTTCTTGCCGATCAATCCGGCCTCGTATGCCTGATCGATCGCGGCCTGGAGCCGCTGCGCCTCGTTGTAGAACTCGCCGCGCACATAGATGTAGGCGGCATTCGCGCCCATCGCGAACGAGGCAATCAGACAGCCCTCGACCAGCTTGTGCGGGTCGTTACGCAGGATGTCGCGGTCCTTGCAGGTGCCGGGCTCGGACTCGTCGGCATTCACCACCAGATAATGCGGCCGCCCGTCCGACTGCTTCGGCATGAACGACCATTTCAGGCCGGTGGGAAAACCCGCGCCGCCGCGCCCGCGCAGGCCGGACGCCTTGATCTCGTCGACGATCGCATCGCGCCCACGAGCCAGAATTTCCTTGGTCCCGTCCCAGTCGCCGCGCGCCCGGGCACCTTGCAGCCCCCAGTCATGCACGCCGTAGAGATTGGTGAAGATGCGGTCCTTGTCCGTCAGCATCGCCTCAATCTCCCGTCGAGGGCGCAAGCGTGGTCAGCGTCTGCGGCCCGCCATCGGGCGCCGAGCCCTGACGGCCGGTCATCGAGCCGACCGGCGGCGGTTCGCCGCGCTTGAGCGCTTCGAGCAGGGCCTTGGTCGAATCCGCGTCCATATCCTCGTAGAAATCGTCGTTCACTTGCAGGACCGGCGCATTCACGCAGGCGCCGAGACATTCCACCTCGGTAATGGTGAATGCCCCGTCCGCGCTGGTCTCGCCCCAGCCCTTGATGCCGGTGACGTCGCGGCAGGTCTTCACCACCTGATCGGACCCGCGCAGCCAGCATGGCGTGGTGGTGCAGACCTGAAGATGGTAGGTGCCGACCGGCTTGGTGTTGAACATCAGATAGAAGGTCGCCACCTCGTAGACGCGGATCGGCGCCATATCGAGCCGGCGCGCGGTCTCGTCCATCGCCACGCGCGGCACCCAGGCACTGCCTGTCTGGCGCTTCATCTGCCGCTGCACCAGATCCAGCAGCGGCAACACCGCGCTGGCCTGCTTGCCGGCGGGAAACTTCTTCAGGATACGCTCGATCGCGGCATTGCTCTGCGCATCGAACTCGAAACTCGTGGGCTCGACCGCAGCCGCGCCGTGTTCCGCCGTGATATGATTATCGGCCATGATTACCTGTCGATCTCGCCGAACACGACATCGAGCGATCCGATGATCGCGCAGACGTCCGCCAGCATGTGCCGTTTCGCCATCTTGTCGATCGCCTGTAGATGCGCGAATCCGGTCGCCCGGATCTTGCAGCGATACGGCCGATTGGTTCCGTCCGCAACCAGATAGACCCCGAATTCGCCCTTCGGCGATTCCGTGGCGGTATAGGTCGCGCCGGCCGGAACGTGGTATCCTTCCGTGTACAACTTGAAATGATGGATCAACGCTTCCATCGACCGCTTCATCTCCGCGCGCGCCGGCGGAGAGAATTTGCGGTCCTGCACCTTCACCGGACCCGGCTTCATCTTCGCCAGGCATTGCTTGATGATCTTCACCGACTCGCGCATCTCCCAGATGCGCATCAGGTAGCGGTCGTAACAGTCGCCGTTGCGGCCGATCACGACGTTGAAGTCCACCTCGGAATATTTCTCATAGGGCTGGGAACGGCGCAGGTCCCACGGCACGCCGCTGGCGCGCAGGCAGGGGCCGGAGAAGCCCCAGGCCATCGCCTCCTCCGCCGTCATCACGCCGATATCGACGGTCCGCTGCTTCCAGATGCGGTTGGCGGTCAGCAGGCCCTCGATATCGTCGATGAACTTCGGGTAGGTTTCCGCCCACGCGGCGATCTTGTCTTCCAGACCCGCCGGCAGATCCTTCGCCACGCCACCGGGACGGAAATAATTGGCGTGCATCCGCGCGCCGGACGCGGCTTCGTAGAACTCCATCAGCTTCTCGCGTTCCTCGAACCCCCACAGGCTGGGCGTGATCGCGCCCACGTCCAACGCGTAGGTGGTGAGGTTCAGCAGATGGTTCAGCACCCGGGTGATCTCGGCGAACAGAGTGCGAATCCACTGGCCGCGATCCGGCACGGTGATGCCGAGCAGCTTCTCGGTGGCCAGCACGAAGGAATGCTCCTCCGACATCGGCGAGACGTAGTCCAGCCGGTCGAAATAGGGCACCGCCTGGATGTAGGTCTTGTACTCGATCAGCTTCTCGGTGCCGCGATGCAGCAGGCCGATATGCGGGTCGGCGCGCTCCACCACCTCGCCGTCCAACTCCAGGATCAGCCGCAGCACGCCGTGCGCGGCGGGATGCTGCGGACCGAAATTGAGCGCGTGCCCATCGACCTCGACGGTAGTCAGACCCTTCTGGGGAACAATGGTCTCGCTCATCGGTTCAGCCCTTCGCCCCGCCGGCCTTGCGCTCGGTATGAACCTTTTCGTCACCCGGCAGCGTGGTCATCGCTTCCCAGGGAGAGACGAAGTCGAAATTGCGGAAGTCCTGCACCAGCTTCACCGGCTCGTAGACCACCTGCTTGCGCTCCTCGTCGTAGCGCACGTCCAGATAGCCGGTCAGCGGGAAGTCCTTGCGCAGCGGATGACCGTCGAAGCCGTAATCGGTCAGGATGCGGCGCAGATCGGGCTGGCCGGAGAACACCACGCCATACAGATCCCAGGCCTCGCGCTCCCACCAGGTGGCGACCGGCCAGACGCCATGCACCGAGGCGACCGGCGTGGCTTCGTCCGAGGTCACGATCACCCGCAGGCGCTGGTTCAGCGACAGCGACAGCAGATTATAGACCACGTCGAAACGCTCGGCGCGCTCCGGCCAGTCCACGCCGCAGATATCCATCACCTGCTCGAAGGCGAAACGGGGATCGTCGCGCAGCGCGGTCATCAGCCCGACCAGCCCCGCGCGCGTGGCCATGGCGACCACCTCGCCCTTCTCGATGCTCACCGCGTCCACGCCCGGCAGCGTGGCCACATCGCGCGCCAGAACCTCGGCAGGCGAGGGTTCGACCGGCGGCGCTTCGGCGGCTGGAGCCGCTTCGTTCTGCTCAGCCACGAAGGATCGTCCCGGTGCGGCGAATTTTCTTCTGCAACTGCATGATCCCGTACACCAATGCCTCCGCCGTCGGCGGGCAGCCCGGCACATAGACATCGACCGGCACCACCCGGTCGCAGCCACGCACCACCGAATAGGAATAATGGTAGTAGCCGCCGCCATTGGCGCAGCTGCCCATGCTGATCACCCAGCGCGGCTCCGGCATCTGGTCGTAGACCTTGCGCAGCGCCGGGGCCATCTTGTTGGTCAGGGTGCCGGCGACGATCATCACATCGCTCTGGCGCGGCGAGGCGCGCGGGATGATGCCCAAGCGATCGAGGTCGTAGCGCGGCATGTAGGCGTGGATCATCTCCACCGCGCAGCAGGCCAGCCCGAAGGTCATCGGCCATAGGCTGCCGGTCCGGGCCCAGTTCACCACCTTGTCCAGGTTGGCGACGATGAAGCCCTTGTCGGCGATCTCGCCGGTGATGCCCTTGATCACCGCGTCCTGCACCGGTCCGGGCGATAGCGCGTCCCTGTTCCAGGCAATCTGTGTGGTGGTGGCGCTCATGCCGCTTACTCCCAATCCAGCGCGCCCTTACGCCACTCGTAGGCGAAGCCCACGGTGAGCACGGCGAGGAAGCCGATCATCGACAGGAAACCGAACATCCCGATCTGCGCCAGGCTGACCGCCCACGGAAACAGAAACGCGACTTCCAGATCGAAAATGATGAACAGGATGGCGACCAGATAGAAGCGCAC
Source organism: Acetobacteraceae bacterium (assembly GCA_003133265.1). GTDB lineage: Bacteria > Pseudomonadota > Alphaproteobacteria > Acetobacterales > Acetobacteraceae > PALSA-911. Next base: position 2,126 of record PKWQ01000044.1, on the reverse strand, counting down.
ATCGAAGCGCTGGCGGGCATCGCCGAATGCCTCGAACCCGCACTCATACGCCGTCAGCTTTTCCGCATACGGCTTCTGCCGCGCCAACAGCAGCGACCCACCCACCATCGCGATAGCTATGCCGCCGGCGATGGCCATGAAAACCAGAATGGGCAGATATTCCACGAGCGCTAGCTGCATGTCTCTTTCCAATCATCCAAGGCGCCATCTACACGCAAACATCCACACGGCGGCCTTGAAGGCCCCCGCCGCATCAGTCCCGCAGTGCAGCGAGGCGGACATTAGCCCCAACCGTCTTGTACCACCATAGGCCGCGAGCCTGCGAATGCAAGAACGGCGAAGGAAAATTTTGCATGGATGGGATGACGTGAAGGGGGGTGTCCCAGAACGGGGACCCGGTCGCTACCGGCCTGAAAAAGGCCGCGTCCTGGCATATTCGCGTATGCCGCTGCTGGCGCGAGAGACGGGGCTCGAACCCGCGACCTCCGGCGTGACAGGCCGGCGCTCTAACCAACTGAGCTACTCCCGCAGCGGCAGCAGGGCGCAGCGTTTAGGCTGCCCCCGCGCGCCCGTCAAGCAGTCGTCTCCGGATATTTTGCCCGGGGTCGACTTTGGTCGAATGGGCGGTGACGGGTTCGAACCGCCGGCCCTCTCGGTGTAAACGAGACGCTCTACCGCTGAGCTAACCGCCCGCACGCCGGATGGATTTTCCGGCACGGCAGTTATACCGGCCACCGCGAAAAGCAAACGGCAAAAAAGCAAGAAGGCCACCCTTGCGGGTGGCCCTAAGCATGGCTCCCGAAGGAGCCGCGGATCAGTTCACCGCGTCCTTCAGGCCCTTGCCCGCCTTGAAGCGGACGGAGGTGGAGGCCGGGATCTTGATCTCCTCGCCGGTACGCGGATTGCGGCCCGTACCAGCCGCGCGCTGGGCGGTGGCGAAGGTGCCGAAACCCACCAGCCGCACCTCTTCCTGCTTCTTCAGCGCGCCTTCGATCGCCGCGAAAACCGAGTCCACGACCTCGGCCGCCTTGGCACGGGTCAGGTCGGTCGCGTCGGCGACCGTTGCGATCAGATCCATTTTGTTCACGGGTGGTTCTCCCCCTTTATCCGGTGATGACAATATCGAACGCGCCGACGCGACTCGCGCCGGCCACTTGCGGAAACACTACAGACGCCGTTTCCATAGCGTCAAACAAGCCCCTGTAGCGATCTACCCCAAAAATAGCCACGGCCCGCCCGGACGTCCGGGCGGGCCGCCTGTTGCATAAGCTGGTCAGTGTGGCAGAGGAGAGGCCCCGGCAGGCCCCGCCACGACCGCGGCGGCCGGCGGCTCCGGCGGTTCCACCCACTCGATCGCCTCCGGCTTGCGTGCCAGCGCCTGGGCGATCACCTGATCGACATCCGCGACCGGGATGATCTTCAGGTTCTTCTTCACGTTGTCGGGGATCTCCGCCAGGTCCTTCTCGTTGTCCTTCGGGATGAACACGGTGGTGATGCCGGCACGCAGCGCCGCCAGCAACTTCTCCTTGAGCCCGCCGATCGGCAAAATCCGGCCGCGCAGCGTGATCTCGCNNTCTCGCCGGTCATGGCGATGTCACGGCGCACCGGGATGCCGGTCAGGATCGACACGATCGAGGTGGCCATGGCGACGCCAGCGGACGGGCCGTCCTTGGGCGTTGCGCCTTCCGGCACATGCACATGGATGTCGCGCTTCTCGAACAGCGTCGGCTTGATGCCGAAGGAGATCGACCGCGACCGCACATAGCTCAGCGCGGCCGATACGCTCTCCTGCATCACGTCACCGAGCTTGCCGGTCTGCTTGATGTTGCCCTTGCCGGGCAGCAGCACGCTTTCGATGGTCAGGATCTCGCCGCCCACCTCGGTCCAGGCCAGACCGGTCACGACGCCGACCATGTCCTGCGCCTCGGTCTCGCCATAGCGGAACCGCTGCACGCCGGCGAATTTGTCGAGGTTCTTGCGGGTGATCGCGACCTTCTTGGTTTTCTTGGTGACGATCTCTTTCACCGCCTTGCGCGCCAGATTGGCAATCTCACGCTCAAGGTTCCGTACCCCGGCCTCGCGCGTGTAATAGCGGATCAGGTCGCGCAGCGCGTCGTCCGAAATCG
>PKWQ01000182.1 GCA_003133265.1 Acetobacteraceae bacterium | reverse complement strand
CAGCGCCGCGCCGCGGGCGGCAACCAGATTGGGCAGGGCGTTACGCAGCCGCTCCGCGCGGTCGTCCAGCCGCTGGCGCGCGGTGCCGAGCAGGCCGGGCAGGTCCGGCAACCCGCGTTCGGCGCGCGAGAGGCTGATCCGGCGCTCCTGCAACAGCCGGTTCAGCCCGCCGGTCAGCCGCGCNNGTCTTCTGCTGGATGTCGGCCAGCAGATCGGCCCGCGCCGGCACCGCCATCTCGGCCGCCGCCGTCGGCGTCGGCGCGCGGCGGTCGGAGGCGAAATCGATCAGCGTCGTGTCCGTCTCGTGCCCGACGGCGGAGATCAGCGGAATCCGGCACGCGGCCACGGCGCGGATCACGATCTCCTCNNGCGGCGGCGATCTTCTGCGCCGCGCCCTCGCCCTGCACCGGCACCGGCCACAGCAGGATGGTGCGCGGAAAGCGCCTTGCGATGGTGGTCTTGATGTCCTGGATCACCGCTCCGCGCTCGGACGTGACCACCCCGATCACGCTGGGCAGCACCGGCAGCGCCAGCTTGCGGGCGGCATCGAACAGCCCCTCCGCGCCCAGCCGTGCCTTCAGCATCTCGATCCGCGCCAGCAGCGCGCCGGCGCCGGCATACTCCATCCGATCGACGATCAGCTGATACGACGAGCGTTCGCCATAGGCGGAGATCTTGCCGGTGGCGATCACCTCCACGCCGTTCTCCGGCTCCATGCCCAGGCGCGGGACGGCGAATTTCCACACCACCCCGGCGATCTTGGAACCCTCGTCCTTGAGCGAGAAATAGATGTGCCCGGACGGGTAGCGCTTCAGCTCGGTGATCTCGCCGCGCACCCGGATGCGCCCGAAAGTGCCTTCCAGCGTGCGCTTCACCGCGCCCGAGATTTCGGAGACGGTGTATTCGGGCACGTTCGATACGGGGTGCGGATCGTCCATGGCCGCAGGCTATGCTACAGGCGCCCCCGAGAGAAGACCGCGTTCGACAACGCGGGCGAACGGGAGAGTGCCTCATGCGGGTTCTGGTGGTCGGATCGGGTGGACGTGAACACGCGCTGTGCTGGGCCATCGCGGCCTCGCCGCTGCTGACCAAGCTGTGGTGCGCGCCCGGCAATCCCGGAACCGCCAGCGTGGCGGAGAACGTCGATATCGGCGCGCTCGACATCCCCGCATTGGTTGCCTTCGCCCAGGGCAACGCGATCGATCTGGTTATCCCCGGACCGGAGGCGCCGCTGGTCGCCGGCCTGACCGACGCGATGGAGGCGGCAGGCATCCCCTGCTGCGGCCCGTCACAGGCGGCGGCGCAACTGGAGGGCAGCAAGACCTTCACCAAGGAGCTGTGCGACGCCGCCGGCATTCCGACCGCGCTCTGGGAACGGTTCGAGGACGCCGAGGCGGCAAAGGAATTCGTCCGCCGCCGTGGCGCGCCGATCGTGGTGAAGGCCGACGGGCTCGCCGCCGGCAAGGGCGTCGTGGTCGCCGCCACCGAGGAAGAGGCGCTGGAAGCGATCGAGGCGATCATGGTCGCGCGCAGCCTGGGCGAGGCCGGCGCCGCGGTGGTGATCGAGGAATGCCTGATCGGCGAGGAAGTGTCGCTGTTCGCGCTGTGCGACGGCGAGCACGCGCTGGCGCTGGGCGCGGCACAGGACCACAAGCGCGTCGGCGACGGCGACACCGGCCCCAACACCGGCGGCATGGGCGCCTACTCCCCGCCCCCGGCGCTGACGGCGGAACTGGAGCAGGAGGCAATGAGCCGCATCCTGCGTCCGGCGCTGGCGGAGATGGCCCGGCGCGGCACGCCGTTCCGTGGCATCCTGTTCGCCGGGCTGATGCTGACCGGCGACGGGCCGAAGCTGATCGAGTTCAACGTGCGGTTCGGCGACCCGGAATGCCAGGCACTGCTGCTACGGCTGAAATCCGATCTGCTGGCGGCCTTGCAGGCGGCATGCGACGGCGAACTGAAGCATTTCGACCTCCGCTGGCACGACCATCCGTCCATCGCGGTGGTGCTGGCGGCGCGCGGCTATCCCGCCGCGCCGGAAAGCGGCAGCGCGATCCGTGGCCTGGACCGGGCCGCCGCCGTGCCGGACGCACAGGTGTTCCATGCCGGCACCCGCGCGGACCCGGACGGCACCATCCGCGCCGCCGGCGGGCGGGTGCTGACCGTGTGCGCCACGGGGAAGGACCTGCACGCCGCCCGGGCGTCGGCCTACGCGGCGGTGGACGCGATCGACTGGCCAGAGGGCTTCTGCCGGCGCGATATCGGCTACCGGGCGCTGTAGCAGCCGAACCCGGCCGCAGATCGGAAAAGCCTGCATCAAAGTCCTGCCGCAGTGCGGGCCTGGCCATCTGCGTGGCAACTGGCGCCGAGCGATCGCGCCACTCCGGCATCACCGCGGGCGGGAAATGCCCCGGGCCCGGGGACCGCGATCCGACGCCAGCCGCCGCACGAAATAATTGGCCGATAAATTATCGGATACCATTATATTGATAAATAACATGTGGTATTAATAACGAATCTGATAATTTTCTGGAATGTGTTTATGAACATAAAAATCTTCTTATTTCCCAATGCGTTAATTAATGCTCACACAATCGTGTCTGTATATCCGATTGATCGTCATTTAGATTTTTCTCGACGCAACCTATCCCACTGTTATTGTGGAAAAGGAGATGTTGATACCGGCTGTCTGCGCATTCGACTGCCCGGCCCGGAAAACGATGAGCCACCTGGCAGTCGGACTTGCCGACACGCTCGCCCGCATGGGTTTAGTCACGCCGCTGCGCGACGGACTGAACCTGGTGGCCAGTGACCCGCCTTCCCTGCGCCACGGATTGATTGGAAGATCGACATGACTTCGGAGCTTGAAGAATTGTCAACGCGGATCGTTGCGCTGGAAACGGTGCTCGGCCACCTCGTCACCCACCTCGCCACCCACGCCGACGACCCGGCGCGCTGGGCAACCACCCGCAAGGTGCTCGCCCTGCACGCCGCCCGATCCGCCGGCGAGGATCGGGACTCCCAGCCCCATCAGCGACGCGCCACCGACGCGCTGTGCGGCGCCATCACCGAATTCTTCGATCCCGTGGAGTACGCGCTCGGCACGGAGCATCACGGCGACACGGCCGATCATGAGCCGGCCGCAGCCGAAGGAGAGGGACGTCACCACGACTGTTGAGGCAGGTGACGGCCGCTGGCGGCACAGTGGCCGTCACGCGGGCCATCATTGTGGCGCGATCACCCGCTCGGCGGCAGCGCGCAGCGCGGCACGGGACGCATCGTTGATATAGACCATATGCCCGCCCGGAAGCGTCACCAGGGTCACGCGTCCGGGCGGTCCGATCCGCGGCATCCGGTCCAGCAGCAGCTGCGTGGTGAAATAGGGCGTCACCAGATCGGTCAGCCCGTGGACAATCGCCACGCGCAATTTCGGATCGAAGCCCAGGTCCACGCGCAGCGCGCGCAGGGCCTCCGGACGGTTCGATCCCCAATCCCAGGCGTGGGCGACCTGTGCGTTCATCACCTCGTAGCGGCCGGGCGGATGCCAATCGAGCGTACGGGCATACAGGTCGGTGATGGCGCTCCCCAGCGGCGCCTGCAGGCCATCGAGCAGCGGGTCCGGCGGGTGACTGGTCGCTGATTCGGGGAACGGATCCGGGTCCGTCACGGTGGCGTCGTAGGCGCTGGCCACGCCGTGCGCGGCACGGGCGTGCTCATGAATAAAGGTCCGGGTGGAGATGGCGCCGCCAAGCTGGCGCACCAGGGCGACATCGAGCCCGGTCAGTGCCGACACACGCGCACTCAGGCGCTCGATCGCCGCCGCGTCGCCCGGCCCGCGCAACAGGTCTGTGACATACTCGCCGCGCGCGTAGGCCTCGACATCCGCAAGCGCCGCCCGGTCGGTCGCGCCGTTGTTGGCCGCCGCCATGGAAGGCAGACGCCCGGCAGAGACGACCACGTCGTCGCTTGGGCCGATCCCGGCGAGATCGAGCGCGGGGGAGATCAGCACCAGCGCGGAAACCGCCACGCCCTGCTCGCCCGGCAGCATACGGGCCAGGCGGGGGGCGCGGAAGCCGCCATAACTCTCCCCTGCGATCGCCTTGGGCGAGGCCAGGCGGTTGTTCTGCTGCAACCAGCGGCGGATGGTCTCGGCGAGCGCATCGAGGTCCCCACCCACCGACCAGAAGCGTTTCCTGGCCTGCTCGCCCGGCACGAGGATGCGGCCGAAGCCGGTTCCCGGCGGGTCGAGGAACACCAAGTCGGTGAAATCGAGCCAGGTGTCCGCGTTCGGCATGGTGACCGGCGGGGTGGACGGCGTGATCCCGTCGAGCGCCAGCCGCCAGGGACCGAGCGCGCCGAGTTGCAGCCAGACGGAGCCGGCACCGGGGCCGCCATTGATGGCGAAGGTGACCGGGCGGGTGGCGGGGTCGGCGCCGTCGAGCACATAGGCGATGACGCCGACATCGGCTTGCGGCTGGTCCTGCGCATCGGTCAGACGGATGGAACCAGCGATGGCGGTGAAATGCAGCGTGCGGCCGGGCAGTTCCAGCGTATGGCGCGTGGTGGCGCCGGGCAGCGGCGGCGGCACCGCGGGACGCGGCTGTTCCGGTGCGCCAGCACGCGGCGGCTCGGGATGCGCCGGCTCGGGATGCGGCTGAGC
>PKWQ01000412.1 GCA_003133265.1 Acetobacteraceae bacterium | reverse complement strand
GCGAGAGTGTCTGCCCGACCTGCGACAGGGTCGTCGTGCCGCCCTGATCCAGGATGTAATAGCTGGCGCCGGGGTAGATGTTGAACACCTCTCGATTGACGTACGAGTAACTCCAGTTTTGCCGGAGATGCTCGTTGAACGCGTACCCCATGTTCAACGCGATACCCGCCCGCCGCTCGTCATACACCGCGGTGCCCAGGTTGTTGGTCACGATATAGAAGACATCGAATCCGGCCACCAGATTGCGATCCAGGAAGTAAGGGTCGGCGACGCTCAAATCGATCGTACTGCTCTTCTGCGCCAGCGTGCCGTTGATGCCGGCACTGATGCCGGTGCCGACCAGGTTCTTTTCCCTGAGCCCCACGTTCAGCAGCGCACCCACGTCGGTCGAATAGCCACCGCCGAAGCTCAGCTCCCCGGTCGCCTTCTCTTCGACCGCTACGTTCAGCAGCGCCTTGTCCGGCGCGGAACCAGGGCTGTTCTGGATGTCGACCTTGCCGAAATACTGCAGATCGTTCAGCCGCTGACGGGACAGCTTGACCGCCGAGGCGCTGAAGGCGTCGCCTTCGGCGAGCCGCAGCTCCCGACGGATCACCTTGTCCTCGGTGCGTACGTTGCCGGTGATGTCGATGCGTTCGACATAGACCCGCGGCCCCTCGCCGATCTCGAAACTCAAATCGACCGTGTGCTTCTCGCGGTCACGCGTGATTCGCGGCTGGATATCGACGAACGCGAACCCACGGTTCTGTAGCTCGGCGGTGATGTCATCGGCGGTACGGCCCACCAGGTCACCGTCGTACCAGTCCCCCTCGGCCATCAACAGCTTGTCGGTCAGTTCATCGCCCGAGAGCTTGCGCAGATGCGAAACGATCGTGACCTTGCCCACACGGACGCGGTCACCCTCGTTCAGGGTGAAGGTCTCGAAGAAGGCCTTGCGGTCCGGCGACAGCTCGGCCTTCGCATTTGTTATCTCTATATCGATATAGCCTTCGTGCAGGTAGAAACGGCGCAGCAGTTCCTTGTCGAAATTCAGCCGCTCCGGGTCGAAGGAGTCGCTGCTGGAAAAGAACCGCCACCACGCCTCCTCGCGCGAGTTGACCACCTCGCGCAGGCGTCCCTCGCTGAAGGCATGGTTGCCGACGAACGCGATCCGGCTGATCAACGTCGTCTCGCCTTCGTTGATCTCGAAAACGACATCCACCCGGTTCTGCGACAAACGGATGACCTTCGGCTCGACTGTCGCGTCGAACCGGCCGCGTCTGGCATACAGATCCAGGATGTGCTGGCGATCGGTCTGCGCCAGGGCCGGGGTGAACACCGCGCGCGGACGCAGCTCCATGTCCGGGCGCAGCTGCTCGTCGCTCAGCTTGTGGTTGCCCTCGAAGGCGACGCGGTTGACGATCGGGTTCTCAACCACCCGCACCACCAGCACGGCGCCTTCGCGCTGCAGCTTGACGTCCTGGAACAGCCCCGTGGCGTAGAGCGTCTTCAGGCTGCGGTCGATCCGGTCCTGATCGAAGGGATCGCCGGGCACCACCAGCATGTAGGAGCGGATCGTACCCCCTTCGATGCGCTGGTTACCCTCGATCCTGATCGACTGGACCGTGCCACCGGAATTGATCTGGGCGAATTGCTGACCGCGCGCGGCCTGCCCTTCCCCGGTCTGGGATACGCCGGCGCGCTGGGCCATGGCGGTACCGGAGAGCAATGGCAACAGGCAGATGGCGGCAACCAGTACGGCGCGAATGCGTATCAAAAGGCTGATCTCCCCAATGAAGCCCCGCTCGAGGCAGGCGCCGCACGCCTCGATTCCCAGGCGTCGCGCACAATAGCCCCAGGGCGCGGCGCGCGCCACCCGGCTACGAGCACGACGAACGTTTAATCGATGCCCGCCGCCGTTGGGAAGCAAACATCCTAGCCGATCAGGCCGAAGACCCAGCGGAACATGCCCAAATGCGAGAGATCGTTCCAGGTCGTGAAGATGAACAGGCCGGCGAGAAGCGCCAGTCCGGCGCGAAAACCGACCGCCTGTGCCTTCGGCGGCAGCGGCCGGCCGCGAATCGCCTCCACCAGGTAGAACAGCAGATGCCCGCCATCCAGGACGGGTACCGGGAACAGGTTGATCAGCCCCAGATTGACCGACAGGACCGCGATGAAGGAGATGAGGCTCGCCAGACCGAGGTTCGCCACCTGGCCCGAGAGCTGGGCGATGCGCAGCGGCCCGCCCAGATCCTCGGTCCCACGCGAGCCGCCGATCATCTGCGCCACCGAGGCGAAGGTCTGCGCCGTTATCTCCCAGGTCTGCGCCACGCCGGCCACCACCGCCTGCGCCGGGCCGAGATGGACGTACTCGACCTGACCGCCCCTGATGCCGAGCACGCCGACCTTGCCGCCATCGCGCGAGTCCGTCAGCACCGGGAGCGTCATCGCCACGCCGTCGCGGTGCAGTTTCAGGTCCAGATGCTCGCCCGGGTGGACGGCGATAAAACGCTGGATGTCCGCGAAGCTGACGATCGGGGTTGACCCGATCGCCTCGATCCGGTCGCCCGGGGCCAAGCCGGCATGCGCCGCGGCCGAGTCGGCCATGACCTCGCCCACGACCGGCACCGTGACCGGGCGGCCGACAGTGACGAACAAGGCGGAGAACAGGACAATGGCAAGCACGAAATTCGCCACCGGTCCGGCCGCGACCACGATCGCGCGCGACAGCACGGATTTCTCATGGAACGTGTGGCCCGGCATCCACTTCGCCCGCTCCTCGTCCGTGACATCCTCGGGCCGCTCCTGGCCGTGCAGCTTCACGTAGCCGCCGAGCGGGATCCACGCCACCTTCCATACCGTGCCGACCTTGTCGGTCCAGCTGGCGATGGCACGACCGAATCCGATCGAAAAAACATCCACATGCACATGGCGCCAGCGCGCCGCGAGATAGTGGCCAAGCTCGTGCACGAACACGAGTACCCCCAGCACGACAACGAAGGCGCCGAGGGAAAAAAGGAAATCGGGAACGGCAGGGAACAAGTGGAAAAGCCTTTCTATCGGTTTCAGGCAGCGCGCGCGGCAACCAGGCGTTCGGCCTCACGCCGGGCGGCGCCGTCCAGCGCCACCACCTCATCAAGTGAATTCGATGGCGGGGTACCCATCATATCCAGCACGCGTGCCACCGTGCCGGCGATGTCGAGGAAACCGATCCGGCGGTTCAGGAACGCCTCCACCGCGACTTCGTTCGACGCACTCAGGATGGTGGGGGCGCCACCGCCCGCGCGCAAGGCGTCCCGCGCCAGTTTCAGCGCCGGGAAGCGCACAAGGTCGGGATGGGCGAAGTCGAGCGTGGCGATCCGCGCCAGATCGAGGCGCGGCGAGGACGTGGCCATCCGCGCCGGCCAGGCGAGGGCATGGGCGATCGGAATATGCATGTCCGGCGAGCCGAGCTGCGCCAGCACGCTGCCGTCGCAGTAATACACCAGTCCGTGGATCACCGATTGCGGGTGGACCAGCACGTCGATCCGCCGCTCGTCCAGATCGAACAGCCGCGCCGCCTCGATCAGTTCGAGGCCCTTGTTCATCATGGTGGCGCTGTCGATGCTGATCTTGGCGCCCATCGACCAGGTCGGGTGGCGCAGCGCCCGCTCGGGCGTCGCCACCGCCATCTCCTCCATGCTGGCGGTGCGGAACGGCCCGCCGGAGGCGGTGAGCACGATCTTCTCGACCGCGCCATGATTGCCGTCGGCCATCGACTGGAAGATGGCGTTGTGCTCGGAATCGACCGGCAGCAGCGTTGCCCCGGCATCGCGCACGGCGCGCAGCATCACCTCGCCGGCACAGACCAGCGCCTCCTTGTTGGCAAGCGCCACGGCGCCGCCGCCACGGATGGCGGCGAGCGTCGGCGCCAGCCCGGCGGCCCCGGTGATCGCCGCCATGGTCCAGTCCACCTTGCGCCCGGCAGCCTCGATCACCGCCGCGCGGCCCGAAGCGACCTCGACCCCGGTGCCGGCCAGCGCCTGGCGCAACGCGGCTTCCTGGGCGGGATCGCTGATCACCGCGCGCTCGGCGCCGAGCAGGCGCGCCTGTTCGGCCAGCAGCGCGGCATTGCGCCCGCCGACCAGCGCGCGGACGCGGAACCGCCCGGGCTCGGCGGCAAGCAGATCGACGGTTTGGGTGCCGACACTGCCGGTGCTGCCCAGAATGGTGACGGTCCGTACGGCTGCGACTGCATTCATTGTGCCAGCACTACTCCACGTCCCAAGGCCAAAGCCAGCGCCGCGGCGACAGGCGCGGCGACAAGCACGGCGTCCAGCCGGTCGAACAGCCCACCGTGGCCGGGAATAAGCCACCCGGAATCCTTCACGCCGAAGCGGCGCTTGATCGCGCTCTCCATCAAATCGCCAGCCTGGGCAACGATCCCGAGGCCGGTGGCGAACAGCACGATCCGCCAGAACAGGCCAACCTGCCCCATGCCAAGTGCTGCGAGCCCGCCCACCAGGGCAGCGGCCAGCAGCCCACCGGCGGCCCCCGACCAGGTCTTGCCCGGAGAGATCACCGGCGCCAGCCGTGGCCCGCCGACGAGGCGCCCGACCAGATAGGCGCCGATATCGCTCGCCCAGACGATCAGCAGCAGCAGCAGCACATCCGCCAGCCCGGTGACCGCGTCGGCGCGCAGCCAGAGCAACGACACGCAGGCCATGCCGATATATGGCACCCCGGCGGCCAGGCTGAGCGCCGACTTGCCCCGGTCGCGGGCGACGCACCAGACGGCGGGCCCGCCGAGAACGACCGGCACCAGCGCCAACGCCGGCCATCCGGCGGCGGCAAGGCCCCAGCCGGCGAGCGTCATCGCCACCAAAGCCAGCGCCGGCAGCGAGACGACGCCATAGCCGCACAGCTGCGTCCACTCGATCGCCAGCCCGATGGTCCCGGCGCCGATCAGCAGTGCCCAGGGCAGCGCACCGTACCAGAGGCAGAGCAGCGCCAGCGGCACCAGCACCGCGGCCGAAATGACCCGCGCGCGCAAATCCCGCCACGGTCCGCTACCCTGGGGTCCGCTACCCTGGGGTCCGCTACCCTGGGGTCCGCCACCTTGGGGCTTCGCTATGGGTTCAGTCGGGGCGGGCGCCAAAGCGTCGCTCCCGCCGGGCATATTCCGCCAAGGCCGCGGCGAAATGCGACGGGCCGAAATCCGGCCACAGCACATCAAGGAACACCAGCTCGGCATAAGCAGCCTGCCAGAGCAGGAAATTCGACAGCCGCTGCTCCCCACTGGTACGGATGACCAGGTCGGGGTCGGGAATGTCCCTGGTCCACAAGGCGGAGGCGAGCATCGCCTCGTCGATCGAGGCGGGGTCGAGCGTCCCCGCGCGCACCCGCTCGGCCAGGGTGCGGGCCGCGGCGGCGATCTCGTCGCGCGCGCCATAGGACAGTGCCACGGTCAGATTGAGCCGGGAGTTCATCGCGGTGGTCTGCTCGGCCACCACCAGATCGTCGCGGATATCGGCATCGAACCGGTCGCGGTCGCCGATGAAGCGCAGCCGCACGCCGTTCGTCCTCAGCTCGGCGATCTCGTTCTTCAGATAGTGGCGCAGCAGCCCGGTCAGATCCATCACCTCGCCGGCCGGACGGCGCCAGTTCTCGCTGCTGAAGGCATAGATGGTCAGCCATTCGACCCCGTTCCGCATCGCGGCATCGATGGTCCGCCGCAGCGCCCGCGCACCCTCGCGATGGCCGGCGACGCGCGGCAGGAAACGCGAGGCCGCCCAGCGGCCGTTGCCGTCCATGATGACGGCCACATGCCTCGGCGGCGGCGCCTCGTCCGCCTTGCGGGGCACATCGTCCAGCAGTTCCTGTGGTACGGCCGACATGGCGCTGTTCAAACCTGCTTTATGTCGCGTTCCTTGTCGGCAAGGCTGTCGTCGATGCGCTTGATATACTGATCGGTGATTTTCTGTATCTCATCGTGCCAGGTCTTGGCGATGTCCTCGCCGATTTCGTGCTTCTTCTCGTAGGTCTTGACCTGTTCCATCCCGTCGCGGCGCACGCCGCGCACCGCGATCTTGGCGCCCTCGGCATAGCGCCCGGCCGCCTTGGCCAGCTCGGTGCGCCGCTCGGCGGTCAGGATCGGGATCGGCACGCGCACCAACTGCCCGTCGGACGAGGGATTGAGGCCGAGACCGGAGTCGCGGATCGCCTTCTCCACCGCCGAGACCATCGTGCGGTCCCAGACCTGCACCGTGAGCATCCGCGACTCAGGTACGCCGACCGTGCCGACCTGGCTCAGCGGCATCGCGGTCCCGTAGGCCTCGACCCGCACCGGCTCCAGCAGGGCCGGATTGGCACGGCCGGTGCGCAGGCCGGCGAATTCGCGCTTCAGGGTTTCCAGCGCGCCGTCCATCCGGCGGCCGAGGTCCTGCTTCAGCGTGTTCAGGTCTGCTGCCATGGCATCCCTCCCGTTCTATTGCTGTTCGGTGATCTTGGTGAACCGGCCCTCGCCCCGCATCACCTGGGCGAACGCACCGGGGGCATGGATGTTGAACACCAGGATCGGCAACCCGTTTTCCCGCGCCAGGCTGATCGCGGCGGCATCCATCACCCCGAGATCGCGTGCCAGCACATCGAGATAGGTAAGCTGCTCGAAACGCTTGGCATTGGCATCCTTGCGCGGGTCGGCGGTGTAGACGCCATCCACCTGGGTGCCCTTCAACAGGCAGTCGCAGCCCATTTCGGCGGCGCGCAGCGCGGCGGCGGTGTCGGTGGTGAAGAACGGGTTGCCGGTGCCGGCGGCGAAGATCACCACCCGGCCCTTCTCCATATGGCGCATGGCGCGGCGGCGGATATACGGCTCGCACACGCTGGCCATCGGGATCGCCGACTGCACCCGGGTCGGCACCTGCTTCTTCTCCAGCGCGCCTTGCATGGCCAGCGCGTTCATCACCGTGGCCAGCATGCCCATGTAATCCGCCTGGGCGCGATCCATGCCGCCGGCGGCGCCGGATACGCCACGGAAGATGTTGCCGCCGCCGATGACCAGGCTGACCTGAACGCCCATGGCGACGACATCGCCGATGTCGGTGGCGATATTGGCGACGGTCTCGGTATCGACGCCGTACTCGCGCGTGCCCATCAGCGCCTCGCCGGACACTTTCAACAGGACGCGTTTGTATTCAGGCTGTTGGGACATGCGGACCATTCTGACGAGTTGGCGGCGGGCGTCACCCTCTTAACGGTCCCGCCCGCCCCGAACAAGCCAGTCCCGGCAGAACCCGCCGGATCGCCCGGCCACAAAACAGCACCGGCCGGAGCGTGGGCCCCGGCCGGTGGCGGCACGTATCGGTCGTCGGCAGCTATCAGGCGGTCACGCCGGCGGCGGCAACCTCGGCGGCGAAGTCGCCGGACTGCTTCTCGATGCCCTCGCCAAGCTGGAAGCGGACGAAACCGGTCAGCTTGGCGCCGGCCTTCTGCACCACCGCCTTCACCCGGCTCTCGCCGTCATGCACCCAGACCTGCTCCAGCAGCACCACTTCCTCGTAGTATTTGCGAATACGGCCCTCGACCATTTTCTCGACGATGTTCTCCGCCTTGCCGGACGCGCGCGCCTGGTCGGACAGCACCGCCTTCTCGCGCTCCAGCGCGGCGGGGTCGACCGCGGAGACGTCCAGCGATTCCGGCCGGGTGGCGGCGATATGCATGCCCACCTGACGGCCCAGCACCTCCAGCGCCGACAGTTCGCTCGTGCTCTCCACCGCGACCAGCACGCCGATCTTGCCCAGGCCGGGGCGCAGCGCGGAATGCACATAGGTGGCGACCACGCCATGCGGCACGCTCAGCACGCGGGCGCGGCGGATGGTCATGTTCTCGCCGATCGTGGCGACCAGATGGGTCAGTTCCTCGGCGACCGTGCGGCCGGTGCCGGGGAACGGCGCGGCCTTGATCGCCTCGATATCCTCCCCGACACCCAGCGCCACGCGGGCGGCGGTCTCGACGAAGGCCTGGAAGGTCTCGTTGCGGGCAACGAAGTCGGTCTCGGCGTTCACTTCGATCATCGACGCCTTGAGCGGGGCGGAGGCAACCCCGACCAGCCCCTCGGCGGCGACGCGGCCGGACTTCTTCGCCGCGGCGGCGAGGCCCTTCTTGCGCAGCCAGTCGACCGCGGCCTCGACATCGCCGGACGTCTCGGTCAGCGCCCGCTTGCAGTCCATCATACCCGCGCCAGTCTTCTCGCGCAGGTCCTTAACCAGAGCAGCGGTGATCTCCGCCATGGTGGTTCTCCCTGAAAGGGTCAGCAATGAGCCCGGCTTCCGCTGCCGGAAGCCGGGCAAACAGGCTCAGGCAGCCGGCTGCGCGGCCGGGACTTCAACCTCCGGCAGGACCTCGACCGACAGGTCCTCGGCGGCGCCGATATCCTGGCCCGAGGCCATCATTTCGGCGCTGATGCCATCCAGCACCGCACCGGCGACCAGATCGCAATAGAGGGTGATGGCGCGGATCGCATCGTCGTTGCCGGGGATCGGGTAGGTGATGCCGGTGGGGTCGGAGTTGCTGTCGAGCACGGCCACCACGGGGATGCCGAGCTTGTTGGCTTCCTCGACCGCCAGCTTCTCCTTGTTGGTGTCGATGATGAACAGGATGTCGGGCAGACCGCCCATCTCCTTGATGCCGCCCAGCGCCCGCTCCAGCTTTTCCCGGTCGCGGGTGATGTCCAGGACTTCCTTCTTGGTCAGGCCCTGGATGTCGCCGGCCAGCATCTCGTCGATCTGGCGCAGCCGCTTGATGGAGCCGGTGATGGTCTTCCAGTTGGTCAGCATACCGCCGAGCCAGCGGTGGTTGACGTAGTACTGGCCGCTGCGCTTGGCCGCCTCGGCGACATATTCGGCCGCCGCGCGCTTCGTGCCGACGAACAGCACGCGCCCGCCGGCGGCGGTGACGTCGCGCACCGCGCGTAGCGCGCGGTCGAGCATCGGCACGGTCTGCTGCAGGTCGATGATGTGAACCTGGTTGCGTATGCCGAACAGGTACGGCGCCATACGCGGGTTCCAGCGGCGGGTGTGATGGCCAAAATGAACGCCGGCTTCCAGCAGCTGGCGCAGAGTGAAATCGGGCATCGCCATCGGCGTGCTCCTTTCCTTCGTCCGGTTGAACCTCCGCAGGGCCTGGCCTGTCGGCACCGGACCCGCTGAATACAGCGGGAAAGGCGCCCTGCGTGTGAATTACCGATGGAACGGCCCATCGGCTGGCGGGATATGGCCGGATTTCAGGCGGAACGCAAGGGCAGGCGATCCGCCGGAAACATGGCGTGCATTCCACATTGCACGCCATGTTAACACGTCATAAACCGCATGCGGTCGCAGCGAATCCCGGATTCAGGCCGAAATCGGCCCGAAATGGGGGTCCTTACCGTATAAAATCGCAGCACTGCGGGGGGCACACCGATTTGAACTCGATCAAGCTCAACGAGACGTTTTCCCGGGCCGATCAGGCCGATCGTCACTGATGAACGGCTTGAAAAGGAGCGGAGGGGCGGTTCGAGGTGCACACTCGGCCGCCCCTTTAACGAAAGCGCCCGGTCAGGCAGCGGACAGCACCCACCAGTCGGGCGAGGGCCGGTGCATAGCCAGGACCAGGATACCCACGTCGCGATCATCGGGGGCCCGCCGCGTGGGCTTATGCACCCCAGCAGCGCCGCCCGCGAACAGCGAAATCGTTCGCGGGCGGCGTTCCTACGCGTGGTGTAACAGCCGTGGGTGAGCGGCCTGCCGCAGCGACCGTCCAGAGTCGGGCGTGCGCACGGTTATTTCGTGTGCCCAGGCGCATAGCCCGCCGCACCATGGGTGCCACTGACAGCGCCATTGGTGCGGTACTGCTGTCCAGGCGCATAGCCCGACGCACCATGGGTGCCGCTGACAGCGCCATTGGTCTGGTATTGGTGGCCGGGGGAACCCTGGGATGCACCCGAATTCGATCCGCTTTTTGCGAAACCGGTAGAGTACGACGCCGTGGCAAGCACCAGGGCAGCCGCAATCGCAATGGTCGTCCGCATGAATGAATTCTCCTGTAAACCAATACCAATCCGCGTTGACCCTGCCCCACCGGAGGGCGGCAAGCGCGTGAGTTATCAAGAGCATGTGCGCTCCGACGAGAGTCGGCCATTGCACGCGTTGGTATAACGTTCCTCGATGTGGGGAGCATCTGGCAGTATTCAACATAAAGCTGCATGCAGCCCCGCCACGAGTGCGTGAACGCGCAGCCACGCGGCCGGATGCGGCTTGATGGCGAGGGGTCTTGCCGCGCGGGCAGCTTCACGCTGATCCGGCCGGGCGCGCGGTTTCAGGTAAGCGCATGGGCAGCACCGTACAGCGTTTGCGGCCTGCTTCTGGAGCTACAGAAGGCGGCAAACGAGGCGGACGGGGCGGGAGTCATTCCCGCCCTGTTCTGTCCTGCCGGACCGTCTCATTCTTGGTATTTTCAAACTGAGACACTACCGGTCCGCCGGGATGCCGGCGGGCCGCCCATTCAGGCCATTCAGCCGGCCACGGCGGCGCGGGCAATGCCAAGGAAATCCTCGGCATTCAGGCTCGCTCCGCCGACCAGCGCGCCGCCGACCTCCGGGACCGCCAGCAGCGCGGCGGCGTTGGACGGCTTCACAGAGCCGCCATAGAGAATACTGACCCCCTGGCCCGCCGCGCCCAACTGGCGTACCAGGGCGGCGCGGATGAAGCCGTGCATCGCGGCGACATCCGCCTCGGTCGGCGTGCGGCCGGTGCCGATGGCCCAGACCGGCTCATAGGCGACCACGCCGGCAAAACCCGCCGGCAGCGAGCCGGAAAGCTGCCCGCCGACGACCTCCGTCTCCCGCCCGGCGACCCGCTCGGCCTCGGTCTCGCCGACGCAGACGATCGGGGTCAGGCCGGCGGCCACCGCCGCCTCGGTCTTGGCGCGCACCAGCGCATCGGTCTCGCCATGGTTCTGCCGGCGCTCGGAATGGCCGACGATCACATAGCTGGCGCCGGCATCGGCCAGCATGGCGGCGGAGATGTCCCCGGTATGCGCGCCCTGCGTCGCCACATGGCAATCCTGGCCACCGACCGCGACCGGCGAGCCGGCCAGGATGCGGGCGACGGAAGCGATCTGGGTGAACGGCGGGCAGACCAGCAGGTCGCAGGACAAACCTGCCGCCCCATCGCGCAGCGGCCCGGCGATCCCGGCCGCCTGCTCCGTCAGCCCGTACATCTTCCAGTTTCCGGCGATCAGCTGGCGCATCGTTTCTCTCCCACCGCGACACCGTCGCTACTAGCCCAAACCCGGAAGTTGGCAAAGCCGCCCGGGGCTACGTATGGTGCGCCGCGCCGCACCTGACAGGACCTGCCGATGATCTCCGCTTTCCGTTCCTATCTCAGCACATGGGTCGTGCGAGGATTCTTCCTGATCCTCGTGGCCTCGTTCGCCATGTGGGGCATCGGCGACGTGGTGCACCAGATCGGCTCGCCGACCTGGGTCGCCAAGATCGGCGACCGCGCCATCGAGATTCCGGAACTCGACGCCGCCTATCGCCAGCAGATGAACCGGCTGACGCAGACGATGCCGGCGGGACAGGAGCCGTCGTTGGAGCTCAAGCGCGCCATGGCGCGTCAGGCGCTGGAGCAGCTGATCGGCCAAGCCGCCATCGGCCAGGAGATCGCCCGGCTGCACATCACCGTTCCCGATGCGGCGCTGCGCCAGGCGGTCTACGAGATGCCGGCGTTCCGTGGCCCGTCCGGGCAGTTCGACCGGCGGACATTCGAGGCGGCGCTCTCCACCAACAACCTGAACGAGGGGCGCTTCCTGGACCTGCTGCGCGGCGACCTGGCGCAACGCCAGTTGCTGGGCTCGCTACGTGCCGGCATCGCCACCCCCGGCATCCTGAGCCAGCAGGTATTCGCGTATCAGAACGAGCAGCGCTCGGCCGATGTGGTGGAATTCGCCCTCGCCGCCGTCCCCGCGCCGGCCGCGCCGGACGAGGCGGCGCAGCATCGCTGGTACGACAACCATCCCGACAGCTACAGCACGTCGGAATATCGCCGGATCAAGGCCGCGATCCTGTCGCCGGCGACGCTGGCCAAGGACATCGCCGTCACCGACGAAGAACTGCGCGCCAGCTACGAGCAGCACAAGGCGGAGTACGTCACGCCGGCCAAGCGGTCGGTGCAGGTGATCACGGTGCAGGACCAGGCGAAGGCCGAGGCGCTGGCAACGGCCTGGCGCGCGGGCGCGGCCGAGGGCGGGTCGATCTGGGCGGCGATGCAGGAGAAGGCCAAGACCGAGGGCGCCGCCGCGGTGGAGATGGCGGACGCGACCGAGCAGGAATTTCCGGCCCCCGAACTGGGCCAGGCGGTGTTCGCCGCCGCGCCGGAGACGGTCAGCGGCCCGGGCAAGAGCGCGCTCGGCTGGTTCGTGGTGCGCGTGACCAAGATCGTGCCGGGCAACAATCCGGCGTTCGAGGCCCTGAAGCCCGAGCTGCGCGACAAGCTGCTGGCGGACAAGGCCGCCGACCTGATCTACGACCGCGCCAACAAGATGGACAACATCCTGGCCTCCGGCGCGAGCCTCGACGAACTGCCGTCGGATCTGGGACTCGACGGTGCCGCCGGCACCCTGGACGCGACGGGCAACACGCCCGACGGAACGCCGGCGCCGATCCCCGGCGGGGACGACGTGAAGGCGCCGCTGATCGCCAGCGTCTTCCAGATGCGCAAGGGCGACCCGGCACGGTTGCAGGAAGTACAGCTGCCCCAGGGCCATGGCAGCGCCTACTACGCCGCCACCGTCGAGGACATCGTGCCCCCGGCGCTGCGCCCGTTCGAGACGGTGCGGGCCCGCGTGATCGACGACATCAGGAGCGATCAGGTGCGCAAGACCGCCGAGCAGGCGGCGGCGAAGCTGCTGGGCGCGGTGAAGGCCGGGCAGTCGCTGGCCGATGCCGCCACCATCGCCGGGGCGACCGTGCGCCATACCGTGCCGATGAACCGCGCCGCCGCCGGCGACGTGGCGCCCGAGGTGCAGCAGATGGTGTTCGGCCTGAAGCAGGGCGAGCCCGGCATGGTCGAAACCCCCGAGGGCTTCACCGTCGCGGTGCTGGCCCAGGTCACGACGCCCGATCCCAAGATCGATCCGGCCGGCTATAACCGGCTGCGAGACGCGCTGGCCCGCTCGGTCGGCGATGACATCGAGATGATTTTCGCCTCCGCCCTGCGTCAGCGGGCCGGCGCGGAGATCAACCAGAGCGTGCTGGACAGCTTCGTCCAGCCGTGAGGAACCCCAGCCTGCGGAACCACATGTCATGAACGTCTCCGCCCCCCCCGGTTTTGCCGCCTTCCGCTCCGCCTACGATGCAGGGCGCGGCAGCCTGGTCTGGTCGCGCGGCGTCGCGGACCTGGAAACGCCGGTCGCCGCCTTTCTCAAGCTGGCGCATGGCCGGCCCAATGCCTTCCTGCTGGAAAGCGTCGAGGGCGGTGCCGCGCGCGGGCGCTATTCGATCATCGGCATGGCGCCGGACCTGATCTGGCGCTGCCGCGACGGGCGGGCGGAAATCAACCGCAACGCGCGCTCGGTGCCGCACGCCTTCGTCCCCGACGAGCGGCCGGCGCTGGCAAGCCTGCGCGCGCTGATCGCGGAAACCCAGCTCGACGTGCCGGAGGGTCTGCCGCCGATGGCCGGCGGGCTTGTCGGCTATCTCGGCTACGACATGGTCCGGCAGATGGAGCGCCTGCCGAGCAAGAACCGCAACGACCTGGACGTGCCGGAAGGCATCCTGATCCGGCCGACCCTGTTCGCGATCTTCGACAACGTGAACGACGAGCTTACCCTCGCCGCCCCGGTGCATCCGCGTCCCGAGCTGTCCGCCGCGGCGGCGTGGGAGGAAGCGCAGGCATCCATCGCCGCCGCCGAGACGGCGCTCGACCGGCCGCTGCCGCATCCGGCCCCCGCCGTATCGCTGCCGCCACTGCCCGCCCCGGCGTCGAACTTC
Source organism: Acetobacteraceae bacterium (assembly GCA_003133265.1). Taxonomy (GTDB): domain Bacteria; phylum Pseudomonadota; class Alphaproteobacteria; order Acetobacterales; family Acetobacteraceae; genus PALSA-911. Next base: position 6,585 of record PKWQ01000412.1, on the reverse strand, counting down.
ACCAAGGAGGACTTCCTTTCGGCGGTGCTGAAGGCGAAGGAATACATCGCCGCCGGCGATGCGTTCCAGATCGTGCCGAGCCAGCGCTTCTCGGTGCCGTTCGCCCTGCCGCCGTTCGCGCTCTACCGGGCGCTGCGCCGGATCAATCCCGCACCGTTCCTGTTCTTCCTGAACTTCGAGAACTTCGCCATGGTCGGCAGCAGCCCGGAAGTGCTGGTGCGGCTGCGCGACAACATCGTGACCATCCGCCCGCTGGCCGGCACCCGCCGGCGCGGCGCCACGACCGAGGAGGACCGGGCGCTGGAGGCCGAACTGCTCGCCGATCCGAAGGAGCGCGCCGAGCATCTGATGCTGCTCGATCTCGGGCGCAACGATGTCGGCCGGGTATCGGAGATCGGCACCGTGAAGGTGACGGAGAGCTTCACCGTCGAGCGCTTCAGCCATGTGATGCACATCTCCTCCAACGTGCAGGGCCAGTTGCGCGCGGGGCTGGACGCGCTGGACGCGCTGGTCGCCGGCTTCCCCGCCGGCACGCTGACCGGCGCGCCGAAGGTCCGCGCGATGGAGATCATCGAGGAGCTGGAGCCGGTCCGGCGCGGCTTCTACGCCGGCTGCATCGGCTATTTCGCCGCCAACGGCACGATGGACACCTGCATCGGCCTGCGCACCGCGCTGGTGAAGGACGGTACTATGTACGTCCAGGCCGGCGGCGGCGTGGTGACGGATTCCGACCCCGAGGCGGAGTACGAGGAAACCCGCCAGAAGGCCCGCGCCCTGTTCCGCGCCGCCGAGGAAGCCGTGCGCTTCGCCGCCGGCAAATCCGGCAGTCGTTGACCCGGCCCCGGCCGCGCATGAGGATGGCCCCATGATCCTGCTCATCGACAACTACGACAGCTTCACCTTCAACCTCGTGCATTTCCTGGGCGAGGTCGGCGCGGCCTGCGACGTGCGGCGCAACGACACGCTCTCGGTCGCCGAGGCGCTGGCGTTGCAGCCGGAGGCGATCGTACTGTCGCCCGGCCCGTGCACGCCGAACGAGGCGGGCATCTGCCTCGATCTGGTCGCGGCGGCGGCCGGCAAGATCCCGGTGCTCGGCGTCTGCCTCGGCCATCAGGCCATCGGCCAGGCGTTCGGCGGCGAGGTCAAGCGCGCGCCGGTGCCGATGCACGGCAAGGTCTCACGGGTGTTCCATCAGTCGACCGACATCTTCGCCGGCCTACCCTCGCCGTTCCAGGCGACGCGCTACCACAGCCTGATCGTGGAGCGCGCGACGCTGCCGGAGGTGCTGGTGCCCACCGCCTGGACCGAGGACGGCATCCTCATGGGGCTGCGCCACCGCGTCTTCCCGATCTTCGGCGTGCAGTTCCACCCGGAGAGCATCGCCAGCGAGCATGGCCACGAGCTGCTCGCCAACTTCCTGGCGATCGTGCGTGGCGCCAACGCGCCAGCCCGCGCCGCCTGACCGCAAGACAAAAGAATGTCCAACAATCTCAAGCCGGTGCTCGCCCGTCTCGCACTCGGCGAGGCACTCACCGAAGCCGAGGCGGAAGACGCTTTCGGCATCATCATGTCCGGCGAGGCGACACCGGCGCAGATCGCCGGCCTGTTGATGGCGATGCGGGTACGCGGCGAGACCGTGGCCGAGATCGCCGGCGCGGTGCGGGCGATGCGCGCGCGGATGATCGCCATCGAGGCGCCGGACGGCGCGATCGACGTCTGCGGCACCGGCGGCGACAATGCCGGCACACTGAACGTCTCCACCGCCGTGACCTTCGTGCTCGCCGGCGCCGGGGTGCCGGTGGCCAAGCACGGCAACCGGGCGCTGTCCTCGCGCACCGGCGGGGCGGACGTGCTGAGCGCGCTCGGAGTGAATGTGGACGTGCCGCTGGAGCGACTGCCGGCGGTGCTGCGCGCGGCCAACTGCGTTTTCCTGTTCGCCCCGCGCCATCACGCCGCGCTGCGCCACGCCGCCGGGCCACGGGTGGAACTGGGCACGCGCACGATCTTCAACCTGCTGGGGCCGCTGGCCAACCCGGCGCGGGTGCGCCGGCAACTGACCGGCGTGTTCTCGGCGGACTGGGCACGGCCGATGGCGGAAACGCTGATGCGGCTGGGCAGCGAGGCGGCCTGGATCGTACACGGCCAGGGGCTGGACGAGCTGACGGTCGCTGGCGAGAACCAGGTGGTGGCGCTGGCCAACGGCGCCATTCGCAGCTTTATTGTCACGCCCGAGGATGCCGGCCTGCCGCGCGCGCCGATCGCGGCGATCCGTGGTGGCGATGCCGAGACCAACGCGGCGGCGATGCTGGCGCTGTTTGATGGCGCATCTGGGGCCTACCGCGACACCGTGCTGCTGAACGCCGCCGCCGCGCTGATCGTGGCCGGCCGGGCCGTCGATCTGCGTGCCGGCGTGGCGGAAGCGGCGCGCTCGCTGGATTCCGGGGCGGCGCTGGCCGCGCTGGAGACGCTGAAGCGCGAAACCGCGTAAGGAGGCGCGATCATGGCCGAACCGGACGCGCTCGCCCGCATCTGCGCCGACACCAGGCTGGAAGTCGCCCGCCGCAAGGCGAGCACGAGCATCGCCGCGCTGGAGCGCCAGATCGCCGACCGCGCCGATCCGCCGCGCGGGTTCGCCCGCGCCTTGTCGGCCGCGGTGGCGCGCGGCGGCTACGGACTGATCGCCGAGATCAAGCGGGCCTCGCCGTCCGGCGGGCTGATCCGCCCGGNNCTGTCGGTGCTGACCGACGCGCCGTATTTCCAGGGCAGCTCCGCCCATCTGATCGCCGCCCGCGCGGCGGTCGATCTGCCGGTGATCCGCAAGGATTTCATGCTCGATCCCTGGCAGATCCATGAAAGCCGCGCGATCGGCGCCGACTGCATCCTGCTGATCCTGGCCGCCCTGACCGACGCCGAAGCGGCGGAGCTGGAAACGGTCGCGGTCGCGCTCGGCCTCGACGTGCTGGCCGAGGTGCATAACCGCGCGGAACTCGACCGGGCGCTGAAGCTGAAGACGCCGCTGATCGGGATAAACAATCGCAATCTCAAGACGTTGAAAACCAATCTGGCGACAACGGAGGAACTGTCGGCGCTGCTGCCGGCGGACCGGGTGCTGATTGCCGAGAGCGGCATCCGCACCCACGCGGATATTCTGCGGTTGCAGGCGGTTGGCGCGCGGTGCTTCCTGGTCGGCGAAAGCCTGATGCGCCAGCCGGACGTGACGGCGGCGACCAAGGCATTGCTAGGCCAAGCATCGGTGATGATGTCATGAGCGACCTGACGCATTTCGACGCGCGCGGCAACGCCGCGATGGTGGACGTCACCGGCAAGTCGGTCACCGACCGCTCCGCCACCGCACGGGCGCGGATCGTCATGCAGCCGGAAACCCTGGCGCTGATCCTGCGCGGCGACGCCAAGAAGGGCGACGTGCTGGGGGTGGCGCGCCTCGCCGGCATCATGGCCGCCAAGCGCACCGCCGATCTGATCCCGCTCTGCCATCCGCTGCCGATCTCGGCGGTGAGCGTGGACCTGACGCCCGACACCAAGGCCAACGCGGTGGAGATCGTCGCCACGGTGCGGACCACCGGACGCACCGGGGTGGAGATGGAAGCCCTCACCGCCGCCTCGGTCGCGGCACTGACGGTCTACGATATGTGCAAGGCGGTCGATCGCGGCATGCGCATCGAGGCGGTCCGGGTGACGCACAAGGCCGGCGGCAAGTCGGGGGAGTTCAGCCAGCCATGAGCAGCCCGGCCATGCTCGACTCACGCCTCAGGCTGATCGTCGCCGCCTCGATCCTTGCGGCCGTTGGGGCCGGGAGAGCATACCAAGCAGGTGAGGTTCACGACGGAATTCCGCGAGGTACAAATTTGCGGAGTTACAGGCGAATGGAGTGGTTTGACCCATGGCGGCGATAAAGACTGCGGAGTCTGCGCGACGGCTGACAGCGATCGAATTGGCAGGCTTCAAGTCGGCGATAGAGCCCGTGCGCGTCAATTTCCGCGACATCACCGTACTCGCCGGGGCAAATAGTGCCGGGAAGAGCACGATCATGCAGCCATTGCTGCTGATTAAGCAGACAATCGAAAAGCCATTCGATCCAGGCGCGCTAGCGATCGATGGTCCGCTGGCACGATTCACCAACGCCGACCAGTTCTTTTCGCATGGCGCGCCAAGTGACACCACGCCGAAATTCAGCATAACGTTTGAACATGGCCCTGCCAAAGTAAAATTTACTTACGAGCGGCCTTCTGCCGCCGGTATTGAGCTTTCGGGGATGTCATTTAGTAGAGACAGCAAGGAGTATTCTTGGGCGAATGGCCTGGTATTGAACAAAAATGATGAGAATCTTTTGGAGGAGCTGGCCTCTTCTGGCTATCCCAAGCAATACTTGGCGAATATCCTCCCTCGGGGTTACGAGCTTCGAGTCGCACGCGATCGCGCAGTGCTAATTGCAGGATTTGCGCGCAGCGACGCCGGGCCATCCGCGCGCGTGCAGCCCCTGGTCTCACCCGCCAGTACGGTCGTCAATGAAGTTCGGAACTTGATCTATTTGCCAGGTTTGAGAGGTAACCCGGAACGTCATTACGTCATTAGTGCTGGCGGGCCGCAATATCCTGGTAGCTTCAACGATTATGTTGCTAGCATTATTCACCGTTGGGGAGCGAAAACAGACGGTAGACTCAGGCGCCTAGAGAATAATCTGAAGCATCTTGGTCTCACTTGGCGTGTTACCACGAAGGCTGTGGATGATACTCGCGTCGAAGTGCGGGTTGGTCGGCTTCCTGCCGCAGCGCGTGGTGGGGCGCGCGACACCGTCAATATCGCGGATGTCGGATTTGGCGTGTCACAGACCTTGCCGGTTCTGGTGGCACTCCTCGCTGCGAACCGAGACCAGATCGTCTTTGTTGAGCAGCCGGAATTGCACCTTCATCCCAGGGCGCAGGTGGCGTTGGCTGACATCATTATCCAGTCGGCGGAACAAGGCGTGCGTCTGGTGATCGAGACTCACAGCAGTCTCCTTATCCTGGCCCTACAGGCTGCTATTGCCGCGGGACGCATTGCACCGGATCGCGTGTCGCTGAATTGGTTCACGCGCGATGCAGCCGGCCAAACCCACGTGACCGAAGCCCAGGTCCACGAGGACGGCAGCTATGGCGACTGGCCTGAAGATTTCGGAAGCATCGAGCTAGACTTGCAGGACCGTTACATGACGTTGGTCGAACGGCGTCATGCCCGCGACTAGGTCAGTAAGAAAGGCCCGCACCTCAAAGCTGTTGGTCGTAGACACATCCGTCATGCGAGCGGCTGGAGCGGAGGGTGCGACAGATCCGGCGCCTGCTAACGCCAGAGATGCCCTGAAGGCGATACTGTCCATCTGTCATAGGGTGTGCGACAGCACCGATTTGCGCGAGGAGCGGAAACGTCATCAGTCCAAGTTCGCTAAGCTGTGGTTCACTCAGATGCACGCCAGGAGGAAGGTTGTCGTATGCGAGCCGCACCCTTGCAATGATATCCTGGCGGATATCCGATCATTCCACTCGACGACGCAATCAGACATCGCAGCGGTTGAGAAGGACATTCACCTGATCGCCGCAGCCCTCGCGACGGACCGGACCGTCTTGTCCGGGGATAACCGAGTGGCTGTGGCAATCCGCAAGGTCTGTACGGATACCAGGACCGTGACCAGCAAGGCAGCCGCCGATGTGCTTTGGATCAATCCAATCACCGATAGGGACGCGCTCCATGCATGGCTGTCAGAGATGGGCCCAGCCCAGCAGCATTGGCGGCTAGGAGTTACCACAATACCTCCTGCGGTGGCAGGGGGCTCCGGTGGCCGGCCTACGCAACGAGGTAAACGGTGATCCCCCTGACTTCCAACCCGGATACATAGCGCATGATCAGCGTCGACGAAGCCCGTGCCCGCATCCTGGCCGATCTGGTGCCCAGCTCGGTGGAGGTGGTGGCGCTGGCCGAGGCGTGGGGCCGGGTCGTCGCCGCCCCGGTGATCGCNNCGATGGACGGCTACGCGCTGCGTGCCGAGGACGGCGGACTCGGCGCCACGCTCGAGGTGATCGGCAGCGCCCCGGCCGGCCATCCGTTCACCGGCAGCGTCGGCCCCGGCCAGACGGTGCGGCTGTTCACCGGCAGCGTCGTGCCCTCCGGCGCGGACGCCATCCTGATGCAGGAGGACGCGACCCGTTCGGGCGAGCGCGTCACGGTGAACGAGGCAGTGATCCTCGGGCGGCACATCCGCCGCGCCGGGCAGGATTTCGCCGCCGGCCAGCCGGTGATCGCCGCCGGCCGGCGGCTGACCGCGCGCGACATCGGCCTCGCCGCCGCCGCCAATCATCCCTGGATCGCCGTCCACCGCCGCCCGCGCGTCGCCATCCTGGCCACCGGCGACGAGATCAGCATGCCCGGCGACCCGATCGCCCCGGGCGGCATCGTCAGTTCCAATTCCCATGCGCTGGCCGCCCTGGTGCGCGCCGCCGGCGGGGAGCCGATCGTGCTGCCGATCGCGCCCGACGACCTCGACGCCATCGCCGCGGTCGCAGACCAGGTGGCCGGCGTCGATCTGCTGCTGAC
>PKWQ01000127.1 GCA_003133265.1 Acetobacteraceae bacterium | reverse complement strand
ATGTGCGCCCGCACTTCAGCGACATCACCTCGCCGCTGCGCCCCGAATATGTGGTCGACGCGGTCCAGCATGTGCTGCCCGAGAACGCCATCCTGTCGCTCGACTCGGGCGTGCACCACAACTGGTTCATGCAGTTCTGGAAGCCGCGCCGCCCGCAGAGCATGCTCAACAGCTGGGGCTATTCGTCCATGGGTTTCGGCGTCTGCGGTATCTTGGGTGCCAAGCTGGCAGCGCCCGACCGGCCCTGCATCGCGGTGGTGGGCGACGGCGGCTTTACCATGACGCCCTACGTCTTGTGCACGGCGGTCGAATTCAATCTGCCCTGCATCTGGGTGGTGTGGAACAACTTTGCCTGGGGTGCGATTCGCGACATCCAGCACGGCATGTTCAACGGCCGCGAACATGGCACCGCCTTCTACCAGGGGCAGGGCAGCGGCAAGCCCTACAACCCCGATTTCGCAGCCTGGGCGCGTGCCTGCGGCGCCGACGGCGTGACGGTGACGAAGAGCGAAGACCTGCGCGGCGCGCTGGAGCAGGCGATTAGAAACAACCGACCCTGCGTCATCGACGTGCATGTGGACGCCAACGTGCGTCCGCCTTCCACCGGCACCTGGCAGTTGCCGCCGACTCCGTTCAAGGAACCGGTCTTCGGCAAGCCCTGGATCGCGTGATTCCCGATTTCATTCAACACAGAAAAGGTATTTAAATGAGCAACAAACTCGCACTGGTATTTGGTGGTTCGCGCGGGATTGGCGCGGCCTGCGTTCAGACACTCGCCGCAAACGGCTTCGATGTGGCCTATACCTACGTGACCTCCGCGCCTCAACTTGGGGAGAAGATCGGAGCCTCGCGCATCCAAGGCTACGCCACCGACATCTGCGTGCCCGAGCAGGTGACCAAGGCCTTCGCCGATGTCGCGCGTGACTTCGGTCGCGCGCCCGACTGCGTTGTCGCCAATGCCGGCATCAACGTGCCGCCGGGCCCGATGGCGACTTTCAATTCCGACGATTTCCGCAAGCTGGTGGAGGTCAACATCGTGGGCGCCTTCAACATCCTGCGCGAGGCTGCGCAGAGCGTAGCCGACGGCGGCTCCATCATTGCCCTCACCACCTCTCTGGTGCGCCATGCCGCACCCGGCTTGGGCCCCTACAGCGCGACCAAGGCGGCGGTGGAGTGCATGGTGCGCTCCATGGCCAAGGAGCTGGCGCCACGAAAGGTGCGCGTGAACGCCGTGGCGCCGGGCCCCGTGGACACCGACCTGTTCCGCGCCGGCAAGACCGAGGAGGTCAAGCAGCGCTCGGCCGCCATGAGTCCGTTCAACCGCATCGGAACCCCCAACGAGATTGCCGAGGTCGTGAGTTTCCTGGCGTCCGAGAAGGCTTCGTGGGTGCACGGCCAGGTCATCCAGCCCAACGGGGGCCTGGTTTGATTCGTGCCTGTTTCGGGTTCTGTTTGAGGCCGAGGCGGTGAAAATTGCCGTCTTCACCAAGAACCTGACCAATCCTGCCTACGAGGCGGCACGCCTGGGAGCGACCCGGGCAGCGCAGTTGTTGGGGGTCGAGGTGCTGCACTTCGTGCCCGAGAAGGGCGACGATCCGCAGCAGCAAAGCGCCTTGATCGACGCGGCGCTCTCGCTTGTCCCCGATGCCTTCGTGCTGTCGCCGGTGCATGCCACGAAAGTGGATGGGGCCATAGCCCGCATCCACGCGGCCGGCATTCCGATGACCGCGTTTGTCAATCCCATCCAGGCCGCGCCCTGCGTGACCTATGTCAGCTCGGACGACTACCAACTGGCAGGCAGCATTGCGCGCTATCTGTTCGCTCATCTCAACGGCAGGGGTCGCGTGCTGATCGTCACCGGCCCGGTCGAGTCCTTCACCAGTCTGGAGCGGCTGCGCGGTTTTCATGAGGCCGCGCACGAGCATCCCGGCATCACCCTCGTCGGCGTGATCGCGGGCGACTATGTGCGTGCCACGGCGCGGGAGCGCACCGCGCTTTGGCTGCAGGAGAACGCCGAGCTCGATGCCTGCCTGGTGGCCAACGACATCATGGCCGTGGGCGTGCTGGAAGCGTTGCGGGCGGCGCAGCGCCGTGCCGTGGTCGTCGGTGTGAACGCCATCCCCGAAGCCATCAGCGCCATCGCGCAGGGCACGATGTTGGCCACGGTCGATTTCAATGCCATGCAGATGGCGTTTCTCGCCACCGAGTGCGCGGTGCTGCACCTGCGGGGTGAGCAAGTTCCTTCCACGATCGAGCTGCCGGTGCAGCTTGTCGACCGTTCGAATTACCGCCTATGGGATCTGCCTTACGCGCAACGCCCGCTGCTCAGGCTGAAGGAGTTGCTGCCATGAAAACACCCCACCGTACGTCGCTGCTGCGCTCCCTGTTGCTGGCCGTGACCCTGTGCTGCATGGCAGCGGCTGCTGCAGCCCAGGACTACCCGAATCGCACCATTCGTTTGGTCGTGCCTTTTCCTCCCGCGGGCGTGACCGACATTCTGGGGCGCATCCTGTCGGAGCGGCTCGGGTCGATCTACAGCCAAAGCGTCGTGGTGGAAAACCGGGGAGGCGCGAGCGGGCACCTGGGTGCCCAGATGGTGGCGAAGGCGCCGGGCGACGGCTACACGCTGATGGTGGGAACCATCGGCATCCATGCGGCCTATGCCAGCTACCGCAAGCTCAGCTACGACCCGGCCACCGAACTGCAGCCGATCCTGATTCTGGGCGAAGCACCCAACCTGGTGCTGGTGCCGGCGTCTTCGCCCTACAAGAGTTTTGCCGATTTTCTGGCCGATGCCAAAGCCCATCCGGGCAAGATCAGTTACGCCTCGGCGGGCGCGGGGTCTTCGGTCCACATGGTCACGGCGCTGTTCGAGCTGGTCAGTGGAACCAAGCTCAACCACGTGCCCTACAAGGGCAGCGGCCCAGCGCTGATTGACTTGATGGGAGGGCAAGTCCAGGTGATGTTCGAGAACATGTCGTCGGGCCTGGTGCATGTGAAAAGCGGCAAGCTGCGCGCGCTGGCGGTGACCGGGGCGGCGCGTGACCCGCGCTTTCCCAATGTGCCCACGGTTGCAGAAGCGGGTGTGCCGGGCTACAGCGGAACTTCGTGGTTTACGCTGGCGGCGCCGCGCAGCATGCCTGCCGCGCTGGTGGAAAAAATCAACAAGGATGTGTTGCGCGCCCTGGCCACGCCCGAAGCGCATGCCCGATTCGACAATCTGGGAATCACCTTCACGCCGAACTCTCCGGCGCAGGCGGCGGCGTTCATCAAGTCGGAAACCGTGAAGTGGACTCGCGTGATCCAGACGGCGAATCTGCAACTTGACTGAGTCTGTACCTATGTTCAAAAAAAATCTCCAAGCGCTGCTGGCTGCCGCCCTGGTTCTGGCAGCATCCAGCGCCTTGAGCCAAGGCGCGGCGTCCTATCCATCGCGCCCCATCAAGCTGGTCGTTCCCTACGCGGCTGGCGGTCCTGCCGACATGCTGGGCCGGATGGTGGCCGAGAGGCTGACCGCGCGCCTGG
>PKWQ01000277.1 GCA_003133265.1 Acetobacteraceae bacterium | reverse complement strand
CCGCGGCGGCGGCTCCGGCGGCGCCCGCCACGGCGGGCGGGACCGGAGCAGGGGGCTTCGCGGCCGGCGTCGATGCGGTGCCCGTCTTCTTCTTCGGCGGCTGAGCGTGCGTGGTTCCATGCGGCCGCACCACCGGCGCCTGCTTGCCAGCCTGATGCACCGCCGGACGCGGCGCCGCCTGCGGCGGGGTCGGCGGAGCGGCTTGCGTGGCGTTCTTGTGCGCGGACGGCGGTTGCAGCGTGCCCTGCTGCGGCGTGGTCGCGGTCTGTCCCCACGCGGTCGGTGCCAGCGCGGCCAGCAGCACCAGAGCGCGAAGCGCGTTACAAAGAGCGGGCGCCGGGTACAGGGCGGACATGCGACATGCGTGCCAAGGCCGGCCGCGCCGGGTCAAGAGCCGTCGCATCAGATGGTGGCGATCTGCCCGGCGCCGACGGCGGACAGGAAGGTCGCTACCCCCGCCACCTCCACGCCCGCCAGCAGCAAGCCGGCGTCGATCCCTTCCGCGCGCAACCCGGCCTCGCAGGCGATCAGCCGCACCCCCATTTCGGCGCAGGCCGCGCGCAGCTCCTCGATCCCCGCCACGCCAGCCGCGCGGACGCGCGCATCCCGCGCCGCGTCGATCAGCCCGGACCAGTCGGCCAGCAACGCCCGGCAGCCCTGGTTGGTGGCGAACAGCACCACAGCCCGCCCTAGCGCCGCCGCGCCGGCGGCGAGAACGAAAGCGTAGTGCGCGCGGTCATGCGCGCCCGACAGCAGCAGGATGCCCAACGGCGGGTGCGGGCGCGGCGGATCAGACGGCACAGGCAGGCGCCGCCGTGTCGCCGTGCGCGGAAAGGTCGGTGATACGTGGCTCCGGCCCGCACAGCGCGCATTTCGGGTCCTGGCGCAGCCGCACGGTACGGAAGCGGGTGGCCAGCGCGTCCCAGATCAGCAGCCGCCCGGACAGGCTCTCGCCGATGCCCAGGATTTCCTTCAACACCTCGGTCGCCTGCAACGTGCCCATCACCCCGGTGACGGCGCCGAGCACCCCTGCCTCGCTGCAACTCGGCACCAGCCCGTCGGGCGGCGGTTCAGGATACAGGCAGCGATAGCACGGCCCGCCGGCATGGGCGTGCGGCTTGAACACCGACAATTGCCCGTCGAAGCGCAGCACGGCGGCGGAGACCAGGGTGCGCTTGCCGAGCACGCAGGCATCGGCGACCAGGAAGCGGGTGGCGAAATTGTCGGTGCCGTCGCAGACGATGTCGTAGCCGGCGACCAGTTGGGCGGCGTTGCTCGCGGTCAGCCGGAACGGATGGGTTTCGATCCGCACGCCGGGATTGATCGCCAGCGCCGCTTGCGCCGCCGATGCCACCTTGGCGGTGCCGATCCGCGCCGTGGTGTGCGCCACCTGCCGCTGCAGATTGGACAGCTCCACCGCGTCGTCGTCGACGATGCCGATGGTGCCGATGCCGGCGGCGGCCAGATACAGCATCAGCGGCGAGCCGAGCCCACCGGCGCCCACCACCAGCACGCGCGCCGCCTTCAGCCGGGCCTGACCGAGCCCGCCCACCTCCTGCAACAGGATATGACGGGAGTAGCGGCGGATTTCGTCTTCCGAGAAATCGAGGTCCATGCCCATAGAATAGGGTCACACGGGCGCCAGGCGAAGGGGGTGCCCCGCATGAAAGGACGAACATGACGGACCGCGCGTTGGTGCTGTTCTCCGGGGGACAGGATTCCGCGACCTGCCTGGCCTGGGCGCTGGCACGCTACCAGCATGTGGAGACGGTCGGCTTCGCCTATGGCCAGCGCCATGCGATCGAGCTTGGCTGCCGCGAGACGCTGCGCCAGGGCATGGCGGGCATCGCCGACTGGGGCGGACGGCTCGGGCCGGACCACATGGTGGACATGACCAGCGCCATGGCCGCCGTCGGCCAGACCGCGCTGACCTCGGAGACCGAGATCGCGACGACCGGCGAGGGGCTGCCCAACACCTTCGTGCCCGGCCGCAACCTGCTGTTCCTGACCTATGCCGCCGCCATCGCCTACCGGCGCGGGCTCCGGCGGATCGTCGCCGGGGTGTGCGAGACGGATTATTCCGGCTACCCGGATTGCCGCGACGATACGGTGAAAGCGATGCAGCTCGCGCTCAATCTCGGCATGCAGCGGCGCTTCGTGCTGGAAACGCCATTGATGTGGCGCGATAAATCCGCCACATGGGCACTGGCGAAAACGCTGGGCGGCGATACATTGGTCGAATTGATCCGCACCGAAAGCCATAGCTGCTACCTGGGAGACCGGACGGTTCTACATGCGTGGGGCTATGGCTGCGGCACCTGCCCGGCCTGCCAGCTACGCCGTTCGGGCTGGGAACGCTGGAGCGAGGAACGCACATGAGCTTACGGACACGAACCGCCCGAAACAGCATCGCCGGCATCGCCATCGCGGCCCTGGTACTGCACGCCGCACCCGGCCATGCGCGCGCGCCCGACGTGAACCTGGAGCCGCACACCGCCGGCGACCTGGCCGACATATGCGACTACGACCGGAACGGACCGGCGGGTGCGGCACGGCTGAATTTCTGCCACGGCTACACCCAGGGCGCGCTGACAATGGAACTGCGGCGGGAAGCCGCGACGGGGAAGAAGCGCATCTGCATCCCCAATCCGGCGCCGACGCGCAGCGCCACGCTGGACGAGTTCGTGAAATGGACCCGTGCCATCCCCAAGCATCAGAACCAGCCGGTGCCGGACGGGTTCTTCGAGTTCCTCGCCGAACGTTTCCCCTGCAAATAGGGGTCAGACCGCCTCGACAGTGAACCCGGCGTCGCGCACCGCCTCGGCCAGCGCCGNNCACGGCGTTGGTGACCGCGCGCACGCAGCCGCCGCAGGTCATGTCGGGAACCAGGAACACGGGCATCTTTCACTCCGCGGTTGCATGTCCGGATATCTAGCACCGGAGGCGCTCTTGCCCAAATCCGGGCGAACCCCTTCAATGCCGGCCGGATCGAACTGAATGCAATAGATTGGGGGAAATCGGCCATGGCACAACTGGCGGGCAAGATCGCCTGGATTACCGGCGCCGGCAGCGGGATCGGCGCAGCCGCGGCGATCGCGCTGGCCAGGGAAGGGGCGATCGCCGTCCTGACCGGACGGCGCGCCGAGCCGCTGGAGCAGACGGCGGCGGCCATTCGCGCCGCCGGCGGCATCGCCCATGTGCGCCCGGCCGATCTGATGGTCGCGGCCCAGGTTCGCGGCGTCGGCGATTTCATCCGCGAGACCTTCGGCCGGCTGGACATCCTGGTGAACAATGCCGGGCTGAACATCCAGGACCGACACTGGAACAAGCTGACGCCGGAGGGGATCGACACGCTGGTCGACGGCAATCTGAAGTCGGCGTTGTATTGCATCACCGTGGCGCTGCCGTTCATGCGCGCGCAGCAGGACGGCGTGCTGATCCATACCGCATCCATGGCCGGACGCTTCATCGGCGGCCTGTCGGGGCCGATCTACACCGCCGCCAAGCACGGCGTGGTGGCGATGAGCCACACGATCAACATGGAGGAATGCATCAACGGCATCCGTTCCACCGCGATGCTGCCGGGCGAGGTGGCGACGCCGATCCTGGACAACCGGCCGGTTCCGGTCACGCCGGAAGAACGCGCGCGGCTGGTGCAGCCCGAGGATTGCGGCGACCTGGTCCGCTACATCGCCTGCCTGCCCAAGCATGTCTGCATCCCCGAGGTGATGATCACCCCGGCCTGGAACCGCACCTACGTCGCGAACCTGCAACGCAACCAGCGCTGAACCGCGTCCAACAAGACAGCCGAAAGGAACGAACGATGGCAACCAACAAGCGCCGGGTCATGGTGCCGAGCAACATGGGCAAGGAAGGCGTCGCTATCCTGCGCGCCCGCGACGACATCGAGGTGATAACCTACCCGGCCGGCATCACCCAGGCCGAACTGCTGCCGCTGCTGGGCGATATCTCCGGCATCGCGCTCTCGGCAACGCCCTACCGCCAGCCGGAGCTGGACGCGTCCCCGGCCATGCAGGTGGTGGCCCGCATCGGCGTCGGCTTCGACGCGGTCGAGGTTCCCGCCCTGTCGGCGCGCAAGATCCCGCTGCTGACGACGGGCATCGCCAATTCCACCTCGGTGGCCGAGCAGGCGGTGTTCTTCATCATGGCGATCGCCAAGCGGGTGACCGAGATGGACGCGATGGTGAAGCAGGGCCGCTGGAACGACCGCTTCGTCATTATCCCCTCGCAGCTTTCCGGCAAGACCGCGCTGGTGGTGGGGTTCGGCCGCATCGGCACCCGTTCGGCCAAGCGCCTCGCCGCGCTGGAGATGAACGTGCTGGTCTATGACCCGTTCGTTCCAGCCGCAACGATCACCGCCGCCGGCCACGAGGCCGTCGCCGACCTGGACGCCGTCCTGCCGCGCGCGGACTATGTCACCATCCACTGCCCAAAATCGCCGGCGACCGTCGATATGTTCGACGCCGCCCGGCTCGCCAGGATGAAGAAGGGCGCGGGTCTGGTGAACACCGCGCGTGGCGGCATCGTCAACGAGGACGCGCTGTACGACGCCCTGACCTCGGGGCATCTGCGCGGCGCCGGGCTCGATGTGTTCGATGAGGAGCCGGCACCGGCGTCGAAGAAAATCCTCAAGCTCGACAGCGTCTTCGCCGCCCCGCACATGGCCGGGGTTACCGTGGAGTCGATCATCGGCATGGCGATGGCGACAGCCAACAACATCCTGTCGGTGCTGGACGGCAAGCCGAACCGCGACAACGTGGTGAACAAGGACGTGCTGACCTGACAATGGCGGCGGGCGCCCCAGCGTCCGTCGATTACCACGCCCGCCGATTACCATACGGAGCAAGCCCGATGCCGCAGCCCGACCATATCTCCAAACTCGGCGTCCCCGACGCGACCGGCCTGGACGACGATCTGCAATTCGTCTGGATGCGCGCCGCGGAAAAGATCGGTTTCGTGCCGAACGTGTTGCAGGCCTACAGCCTGCGGCCGCAGCGGCTGCGCAACTTCATGGCGATGTACAACGAGATCATGCTGTCGCCGTCCGGGCTGTCCAAGCTGGAACGCGAAATGGTCGCGGTCGTGGTGTCCTCGGCCAACCGTTGCTACTACTGTCTGGTCGCGCATGGCGCGGCGGTGCGCCAGCTTTCCGGCGACCCGGAGCTGGGCGAGATGATGGCGTTCAACTACCGCGTCGCGCACCTGGACGCGCGTCAGCGGGCAATGCTGGATTTCACCTGGAAGCTGACCACGACGCCGCATCTGGTCGACGATACCGACCGCGCCGCGCTGGCGGCGGTCGGCCTGACCAACGAGGACATGTTCGATCTGTCGGAAACGATCGCGTTCTACAACCTGTCGAACCGCATGGCCTCCGCCACCGACATGATCCCGAACCGGGAATATCACAGCCAGACCCGCACAGCGGCGCCGCTGCCGGCGAAGGTCGCCAAGCCGGCGGCCCCCGCGAAGAAGAAAGCCCCGGCGAAGCGGAAATAGATCGGGAGTTCAATTCCGCGCCGATAGTTTCGTCTCGTCGTTCGGCAGGCAGCGGATGCGCGGCGGGAAGCCGAACGCCGGGATGAAGACGGCCTCCAGACGTTCCATGAAACGCTCCACCACCTCTCGCGTGCGCGACGCCTTGCCGCGATAGGTGACGTGGATGTTGGCGGGGCGGCCGTGGAACTTCTCGTGCGCCGGCAGGAAGGTGATCTGCACCTTGTCGGCGGTAACCTCCATGATCTCCATGCAGGTCTTCACGGTATCGTCGATAAACTTGTCGATGCGCGGCTCCGCCGCCGCAAGCCGGCTGGCCGGCATCGAAATGGTGATGGTTGGCATTCTGTTGCGTCTCCGAAAGGCCGTGGCGGGGGATCAGGCGGCAGCCGACGGGCGTGCCTTCATGCGATCGTACCAGGCGGCGATGTTCTTGTTGTCGGGATTGAGCGGCTGACCGACGCCGGCGAAGAAATCCAGGAACGGGAACAGCAGGATGTCGGCCAGCGTGATGCGCTCGCCGCAGATGAAGCTGCGCCCGGCAATCAGGCCATCCAGCCAGGTGAGCTTGTCCTGTGCGATCGCCTTCAGATCGGCGGCGGCGGCGGGGATGCAGCGGATGCGGTTCTGGAACAGTTTCAGTCCCTCGGCATAGCGGAAGCCGTGCGACAGCGGCTCGACGATGTTGAGGTCGACGCGGCGCGTCCACATCCGCGTCACGGCGCGTTCCTCGGCCGCGTTGCCGATCAGCGAGGGAGCGGGGCTGGTTTCGTCCAGGTATTCGCAAATCGCGGTGATCTCGGCGAGCACTGTGCCGTCATCCAGTTCCAGCGCCGGCATCTGGCCGGAGGGGTTCTTCGACAGATAAGGCTCGCGCCGGTTCTCGCCGGCGCGCAGGTCGAGCTTGACCGTGGGTATGTCGATGCCCTTTTCGGCCATGAACATACGGACCATCCGGGGGTTCGGCCCGATGGAGTCATAGAACAGCATGTGGTTCCTCCCTTGCTGAGACATAGAGGCTAGCACGCGGCGGGGGTGGCTGAGCTAGTGTTGGCGGAACGTCCGAGGAGGAAGCCATGGCCCGCCGCATCGTCGACCTGTCGGTCGCATTGCAGAACAACATCCCAAGCGACCCGCCGCGCAACATTCCGGTGATCGAATACACCGACCACACGCAGTCGGCGGCCCTGGTCGCCGGGCTGTTCCCCGGCCTGACGCCGGAGATGCTGCCGGAGGGGAAAGGCTGGGCGGTGGAGAAGGTGACGCTCGGCACCCATTCGGGCACGCATCTGGACGCGCCCTGGCATTTCCATCCCACCATGTCCGGCGGACTGCCGGCGGCGACCATCGACGAGGTGCCGCTCGACTGGTGTTTCGGGCGCGGCGTGAAGCTGGATTTCCGCCATTTCCCCGACGGCTACGTGGCAACCGCCGCCGATGTCGCGGCCGAACTGACGCGCATCGGCCATGAACTGGCACCGCTCGATATCGTCGTCGTCAACACCGCCGCCGGCACGCGGTTCGGCCAGGACAACTACCTGGACAGCGGCTGCGGCATGGGGCGGGAGGCGACGTTGTATCTGACCAGCCGCGGCGTGCGCGTCACCGGCACCGACGGCTGGAGCTGGGATGCGCCGTTCTCCCACACCGCGCGGCGCTTCGCGGAGACGAAGGACCCCTCGATCATTTGGGAGGGCCACAAATCGGGGCGGGAGATCGGCTACTGCCATATCGAGAAGCTGCACAATCTGGAGGTGCTGCCGCCCTTTGGCTTCACCATTGCCTGCTTCCCGGTGAAGATCCACAAAGCCTCCGCCGGCTGGACCCGGGCGGTGGCGATCATCGAGGATTAGCCGCCCGGCGGGGCAGCGCCGGCTTGACATGACCCCACCCCGGGGCAGCACCCTGACGGCTCCGATTGGCCGGAAGGAAGGTACCGCGATGATTTCACGCCGTGGCATGCTGTTGGGGGCGGGCACGCTGGCGCTGGCGCGCGCGGCGTCGGCCGAGGGAATGCCGGCGCCCGGCAAGCGCGCCTGGGCGGCGCAAATTCCCACCATCCGCATCGGCCTGCTGGGCGGGGAGAACGATGCCGACCGGCTGGGGCGCTACGACGCCTATCGCAAATTGCTGGAAGCAACGTTCCAGGTGCCGGTGAAACTGATGTCGGCGGCGGACTATGCCGGCGTGATCCAGGCCTTCGCCGCGCGGCAGCTGGAATTGGCCTATATGAGCCCGGCCGCCTACGCCGCCGCCTGGATGCAGAGCAACGGCGACGTGATCCCGATCCTGACCAGCGAGGAGCAGGACGGCAGCACCTCCTATGTCTCGGTGCTCTACACGCGCGCCGATTCCGGAATCGCCTCGCTGGCCGACATGAAGGGCAAGTCGCTCGCCTGGGCCGACCCGAACAGCGCATCGGGCTACCTGATCCCGCGCGCGGAGTTCCGCGCGATGGGGATCGATCCGGAGCCGGGGAAGTATTTCGGCCGCACCGGCTTCGCCGGCGGGCACGAGCAGGCGGTGGTGGCGGTGCTGAACCGGCAATACGATGCCGGCGTCACCTGGACGTCGGGGATCGGCGACGCGGCGCAGGGCTATACGCGCGGGATGCTGCGGATGATGACCGACAAGAAGATGCTCGACATGAAAGACCTGCGCATCATCTGGCGGTCGCGCCCGATCCTGAACGGCCCGATGACGCTGCGCAAAAGCACGCCGGAGGATTTCCGCGCCGACATGCTGGCCTTCCATCTGGCGCTGCCGGCGGCGTATCCGGACATCTACCATCAGGTGGACATGGGCAGCGGCAAGAAATGGGTGCCGGTGACGCACGAGGATTATCTGGTCTTCATCGACCTGCTGCGCCAGGAAGCCGCGGACCGGCGCCGCCGATGAGCCTCGTTGCATGACGGGCACGAGCGCGCGGATCGAAACCGCCTACCAGGCCCGCCGCCGGACACGGCTGATCGCCGCAACGGCCGGCGGCGCGGCGCTGCTGGTTTGCCTGCTGATCTCGGCGCGGGTGTCGGAGGCGTTTCCGTCGTCGCTCGCCGCCGGGCTGCCGAGGATGGGCGAGTATTTCGCCAAGCTGGTGCCGGATTTCCGCTGGGCGAGCCTGTTCGCCGGCACCGGCACGGAAGGCTCGGTGGCGTACTGGATGTACCGCGCCGATAGCTGGCTGTGGCTGCTGTTCGAGACCAGCCAGATGGCGGCGCTGGCCACGCTGTCGGGCGCTGTGCTGGCTTTCCTGCTGTGCTTCCCCGCCGCCGCCAACCTGGCGCCGAACCGCGCGATCTATGTCGTGTTCCGCCGCACGCTGGAGCTGTTCCGCTGCGTGCCGGACATCGTCTATGCGCTGATCCTGGTCTGGACCTTCGGCATCGGCCCGCTGGCGGGCATCCTGGCGATCGCGCTGCACACGATCGGCGCGCTGGGCAAGCTGTTCGCGGAAGTGGTGGAGAACGCCGACATGCGCCCGTGGGAGGGCGTGATCGCCGGCGGCGGCAACTGGTTACAAGCAGTGCGATACGCCATCCTGCCGCAGGTGCTGCCGAACTTCCTGAGCTACGTGCTGATCCGCTTCGAGATCAACGTGCGCGGCGCCACCGTCATCGGCTTCGTCGGCGCCGGCGGCATCGGCCAGGAACTCTATACGGTGATCAGCTTCAACTATTACCAGGAGATCAGCGCCATCGTCGTGCTGATCGTGCTCGCCGTCTTCGCCATCGACCTGACCTCGGAAGCGCTGCGCACGCGCGCCATCGGCCGGGTGCGGACATGACCGTGGACACGATTACCGACGCCGACATCGCCGCCGCCCGGGCCCGGCTGCCGTCGGTCTTCGGCCTCACCCCAGCCCAGCGCGCGATGCGCATCGCCGGCTGGACATTGTTCGCCGCCTGGCTGGTGAGCCTGTGCTGGTGGTTCGACATCACGCCGGAGCGGATGACGCGCGGCCTGTCCGGGCTGTTCGTCATCCTGCGCCTGATGATCCCGCCGAGCCCCGGCGCGCAATGGGCCGACATCCTGCAAGGTCTGGCCGAAAGCGTGGCGATGGCCTTTCTCGGCACTTTCGTCGCCGCCGTGGTCGCCGTGCCGCTGGGGTTCCTCGGCGCGCGCAACGTGGTGGTGAACGCGCTGGCGCATTTCTCCATCCGCCGGGTGTTCGACGGCTTCCGTGGCATGGATCAATTGATCTGGGCGCTGGCGTTCGTGCGCGCGGTCGGGCTCGGCCCGCTGGCGGGCGTGCTGGCGATCGCCGCCGCCGAGGTGTGCGTGCTGGCCAAGCTGTTCGCCGAGGCGATCGAGAACGCCGACCCGCGTCAGGCGGAATCGGTGGAGGCGGCCGGCGGTTCGCGGCTGCTGGCGATCCGCTTCGGCCTGCTGCCGCAGGTGCTGCCGGTGCTGCTGGCGCAGACGCTGTATGCCTTCGAGAGCAACACCCGCAGCGCCGCCATCCTGGGCGTGGTGGGCGCCGGCGGCATCGGGTTGCAGATCGCCGAGCGGATCAAGGTGCGCTACTGGGACGAGGTGTCCTTCATCATCATCCTGATCCTGGCGACGGTGATGCTGATCGACCAGCTTTCAGCGCGGGTGCGCAGGCGGCTTATCGGGTAGCGGTCCGCGTCGTAGACGACGAAACCATTATCCGTGCAGCCGCCGCAATTCCCGCTTCAGCAGTTTGCCGGCGGTGTTGCGCGGCAGGTGGTCGACGAAGAGCACCTGCTTCGGCAGCTTGTACGGCGCCAGCCGCGCGCGCGCATGCGCGATCAATGCCGCCGCGTCGCCTTCATGGCCGGGGCGCAGCACCACGAAGGCCGACACCGCCTCGATCCATTTCGGATCGGGCAGGCCGACCACGGCGACCTCGGACACCGAGGGATGGGTGAACAGCGCCTCCTCCACCTCCCGGCTCGCCACCAGCACGCCGCCGGTGTTGATCACGTCGCGGATGCGGTCGACGATGTAGAGATAGCCCTGCTCGTCGAAATACCCGACATCGCCGGAATGGAACCATCCGTCGGCGAACGCCTCCGCCGTTTCCACGGGCTTGTTCCAGTAGCCGCTGAGCAACTGGGCGGAGCGGTGGACGATCTCGCCATGCACGCCGGGATCGACGTCATGCATCTCGGGATCGACGACGCGGGTCTCCACGTTCAACACCGGTCGGCCGTGGTGACGGATCGCGGCGCGGCGCAGCGCGTCGGAGAGCGTGTTGCGCCGCGCACGGGCGATCTGCTCCGTCAGGTTCATGCCACCGCCATAGCACAAAATCGGCGCCTGGTGGCGTCAGCCCGGGTCCGGCGCCCTGGCTGAAAGAAAGCGGTTCCGCCTAGCCGTCAGCAACGATGCGGCTGCGGGCTGTATTCGGTCAGCTTGGCGTTGACGGAAAAATCGCCGAAATTCATCTGCATGTCGTCCGCCACGCCATTTTCCCAGTAGCGCATACCGACCTGATAGTCGGGCGTCTGGGTGCCGGGGGCGCGGTCGAAGAAGGCAAGGCGGACACGGGTGCTGTAGAGCGCCGAAATATCGGCATATTTCGTCGGGTGCGGCTTCCGCCAGTCCAGGATGGCGGCCGAACTGTCCTCGGCGCCATCCTCGACGGTGCCGTCGAACAATGGCGCGGTAAAGAACCGCTTTCCCTCCCGCGCGGCGGCGATCAGGGCGCTGGTATGTGCCATCGGGAACAGCGTGCCCGCCGGCAAACGCTTCACGTCGCCGTCAGCCCCGGTATAGCGCGCCTCGCCGGGCCCGCCGCGACGGGGGAGCGTCGCCTTGCCGTCGGTCTGGCTCGACACGTTGCCGTCGGTGCTCTGCTTCATGTGGAAATTGAAGGAGAGACCGTCCTTGGCTTCCCAGGTGGCGTAGTCGGACAGCATCTCGGCGTCATGGCCGTCGGAGTCAGTGAGGGTCATGTGCAGGCGCTGACGCACCACCCAGCCATCGCAGGCATCGGTGACCTCGTAGCCCATGGTGCCAGAGGCCGCGACCATGTCGCCGCGATGCCCGGGATCGAGGGTCAGCGCATACACGGCGTGGTGCGCGGCCAGATCCACCGCGTGGGCCGGAGCGGACAGGATCAGAAGCAGGGCTGCCAGAACGGCAGGAAGGCGCATGGGTCTATCTCCGCTGGAAAGGTGGAGGACACATAGGACCACCAACGCTCGCGCGCCAGCGATCAGGCATCGCACATGCGCGCGATGCTCAACCGGCCTTCGCCTGAATTACTCAACCGGCCTTCGCCTTGGGGGGCAGATTGAGCGCCAGCGACAGTTCCTTGAGCCGCGCCGGCGGCACCTCGGCCGGCGCACCCATCATCAGGTCCTCGCCCTGCTGATTGAGCGGGAACAGGATCACCTCGCGGATGTTCGGCTCGTCAGCCAGCAGCATGACGATACGGTCGATGCCGGGGGCCGAGCCGCCGTGCGGCGGCGCGCCGTAGCGGAAGGCGTTCAACATGCCGCCGAACCGGGCCTCCACCTCCGACGCCGGGTAGCCGGCGATCTCGAAGGCGCGGATCATGATGTCCGGGCGATGGTTGCGGATCGCCCCCGAGGACAGCTCGATGCCGTTGCAGATGATGTCGTACTGGAACGCCTTGATCGTCAGCGGGTCCTGGGTGTTCAGCGCCTCCATCCCGCCCTGCGGCATGCTGAACGGGTTGTGGCTGAAATCGATCTTCTTGGCGTCCTCGTCGTACTCGTACATCGGGAAGTCGGTGACCCAGCAGAACTTGAAGACGTTCTGTTCGATCAGGTTCAGGTCCTGGCCGAGCTTGGTGCGCACCGTGCCGGCGAATTTTGGCGCCTCGTCCTTCTTTCCGGCGGCGAAGAACACCGCATCGCCCGGCTTCAGGCCGCAGGCGGCGCGGATCGCCTCCGCCCGGTCGGCCTCCAGGTTGCGCGCGATCGGACCCTTGGGGCCTTCCTCGTCGAAGGTGATGTAGCCGAGGCCGCCGGCCCCCTCGACGCGCGCCCACTCGTTCAGCTTGTCGAAGAAGCTGCGCGGCTGGCTGCCCGCCCCCGGCGCGGGAATGGCGCGCACCACGCCGCCGGACGCGGCGATGCGGGCGAACAGGCCGAAGCCGGAGCCGGCGAACTGCGCGGTGACATCGGTGATGCGCAGCGGATTGCGCAGGTCCGGCTTGTCGGAGCCGAATTCCAGCATCGCCTGATCGTAGGGAATGCGCACGAACGGCGGCTTGGTGACGCCCCGGCCCTCGGCGAACTCCTCGAACACCCCGGCGATGACCGGCTCGATGGTGGCGAAGACGTCTTCCTGGGTAACAAAACTCATCTCGAAATCGAGCTGGTAGAATTCGCCCGGCGAGCGGTCGGCGCGGGCGGCCTCGTCGCGGAAGCAGGGCGCGATCTGGAAATAGCGGTCGAAGCCCGCGACCATGGCGAGCTGCTTGAACTGCTGCGGCGCCTGCGGCAGGGCGTAGAACTTCCCTGGGTGATTGCGGGCGGGCACCAGGAAGTCGCGCGCGCCTTCCGGGCTGGAGGCGGTCAGGATCGGGGTCTGGAATTCGGTGAAGCCCTGCTCGACCATGCGGCCGCGGATCGAGGCGATGACCTTGGCGCGCAACATGATGTTGCGATGCACCTTCTCCCGGCGCAGATCGATGAAGCGGTATTTCAGGCGAATTTCGTCGGGGAATTTCTCGTCCCCGGCCACCTGCATCGGCAGCACCTCGGCGGCGGACTGCACATCCAGGACAGTGACCCGCAGTTCGATCTCCCCGGTAGGGAGCCGGGGGTTGACCGTGCCCGCCTCGCGGCGGACCACGTCGCCGGTGACGGTGATCACGCTCTCGGGGCGCAGCGCCTCCGCCTGCCCGAACGCCGGGCTGCCGGCGGCGAAGACGCATTGCGTGATGCCGTAATGGTCGCGCAGATCGATGAACAGCAGCCCGCCATGGTCGCGCTTGGAATGAACCCAGCCCGAAAGCCGGGCGGGAGAGCCAGCGTTGGCGGCGGAGAGCGCGCCGCAGGTATGGGTACGATAGGCGTGCATGGTCGATATGTCCCGGGGTTGAGCGCGGCGGGAACACAAGCCCCGCCGCTCCGTTCAAGTCAAGGTTGGTATGCGCGGCCACCCTCGCCTGAATCGGCGCATGCGTGTAAAGCGGGGGTATGCCCCGTTCGAAGCACCCCGACTTCCCCTCGCCGCAGTTCATCACCACCACCGAGGCACTGGATGCGTTCTGCGCCCGGATGGCCAAGGAGAGCTTCGTCACCGTCGACACCGAATTCATGCGCGAGCGCACCTACTGGCCCGAGCTGTGCGTGGTGCAGCTCGCCGGCGACAGCGAGGTGGCGGTGGTGGACGCAGAGGCCGAGGGGATCGACCTCGCGCCGCTCGGCCGGCTGCTCGCCGACACCAACGTGATGAAGGTATTCCATGCCTGCCGGCAGGACATCGAGATCTTCGTGCTGAAGTTCGGCGACGTGCCGCGCCCGCTGTTCGACACCCAGGTGGCGGCGATGGTGGCCGGCTTCGGCGATCAGGTCGGATACGACGCGCTGGTCTCCTCGTTGACCGGCGGCGTGATCGACAAGGCGCACCGCTTCAGCGACTGGTCGGCGCGGCCGCTGTCGGCGGCGCAGATCAACTATGCCGCCGCCGACGTCACCCATCTGCGCGACGTCTACCGCAAGCTGTCGGCGCGGCTGGAGAAGGACGGGCGGCTGGAATGGGTGGCCGAGGAGGCCGCGCTGCTGGCCGATCCCTCGACCTATCGCGCCGACCCCGAGACGATGTGGGAGCGGCTGCGTCCGCGCACCACCAACCGCCGGTTCCTGAGCGTGCTGCGCGCCATCGCCGCCTGGCGGGAGCGCGAGGCCCAACGGGTGAACATCCCACGCCAGCGGCTGTTGAAGGACGAGGCGCTGCTGGAATTGGCCGCGACCGCGCCGGAAACGCCGGACGCCCTGGCGCGCGCGCGCGGGATCACCCGCGGCTTCGCCGAGGGCAAGACCGGCGTCTCGCTGATCGCCGCCGTCACCGCCGCCAAGGCACTGCCGGACGATCAGCTGCCGGAAGTGCCGCGCGCCAAGGAGGGTCCGCGACCGTCGCCGGCGCTGGTATCGCTGTTGAAGGTGCTGCTGGCCGCCAAGTGCGAACAGCACCATGTGGCGCCGAAGCTGCTGGCGAGTTCCGAGGACATCGACCGTCTGGCCAGCGTGGACGCGCCCGACCTGCCGTTGCTGCATGGCTGGCGGCGCGAGGTGTTCGGCGAGGATGCGTTGGCGCTGAAGGGCGGACGGGTCGCGCTCGGCGTCGACGGCAAGCGGATCAAGCTGCTGCCGGCTTGAACTCCCGCTGAACCGCGATCTCGGTCGCGGCCTCCAGGCCGAGTTCCTGGGCCAGCCGGTCGAGCCGACGGATCACGCTCTCTCCGGCGAACACGCCGGTGTCTTCCTCCAGCCGCAGCACCAACTGGCCACCGTGCAGACGCAGCGCGGTGCCGGACAGCAGGTCCGGCGTGCCGGCCGACAGCGTGTAGGCCAGACGCAGCGCGATCCCCAGCACCTCGGCGCGATGCGCGCTGGCCATGTCCAGCAGCATCCGCGCCGGGCGCAGGAACGGCGCGTCGGTATCGGCCTCGTAGCGCATGGCGATGGCGAGCGCGAGGAAGGCGCGGGCATGGTGATCCAGCCCGATGCCGGGCTGACGCAGCACGCGCAGGAAGGATTGCTCGGACCGGAATTCCGGGTGGTCGTGGCTGCCGATGTCGGACATCCAGCAGGCAACCTCCCGCAGCCGGCGGCCCTCGGCGTTCTCGTTGGCGAACAGCGGATCGGTCCAGGCGAACAGCAGCGGCGGCAGGGACGGATCGCGGCCGAACCGGCGGGCGTATTCGTGCCCGGCGGCAAGCAGCGGGTCCTGCGCGCGGATCGCCTCGGGCATGCGCTGCATGAACCAGCCCTCGCGCAGCCCGTTGGCGCTGAACACCACCCGGCGCGCGCCGGTGGCGCGCAGCAGCCGGCGCAGCGTTATCGCCGCGTATGGCAGATCGTCGATGCGCCGGCGCGCGATGCCCGGCAGCCGCTCCAGCGCACGGCGCGACGCCCCGGCGATCACCCCGGTCAGATCCCGCGCCTCGTCCCGCCCCACCGTGTAGTGATGCACCATGTTCAGCGGATAGCCGGTCTGCGCCATGTGGATGCGCGCCAGCGCCCGCCAGGCGCCGCCGACCAGATAGAGATCGCCGCCCGCACCGTCGGCAAGCCACGGCACGCCGGCCAACTCGGCTTCCGCGATGGCGCGGGCGCGCACCGGATCGTCGCCGGCGCGCTCGGCGAGGCGGATCACCCCGAGCCCGAGCGTCTGCGAGCGGCCGCGCCTGCCCGCGTCGAGGCGCACCACCTCCAGCGAGCCGCCGCCGATATCGGCCAGGATGCCGTGGGCGGTCGGGATGCCGCACAGCACGCCCATGGCGGAAAACCCGGCTTCGTCGGTCCCCGACAGCACGCGGATGGTCACGCCCGGCAGGCGCGAGGTCAGGCGCGCGACGAAATCGACACCGTTCTTCGCCTCCCGCACCGCGGCGGTGGCCAGCACCTCGAACGGGTCGGCGCCCATGGCACGGGCCACCGCGTGGTAGCGGTGCATCACCGTCATCGCCTGCGCCATGCCGTCCTCGTTCAACCGGCCGGTCGCCTGCAGGCCGCGGCCCAGCCGCAACACCGCCTTCTCGTTGAAGATCGCCACCGGATTGCGGCTCTGCCCCTCATAGACGACGAGGCGGACGGAATTCGATCCAAGGTCCACCACCGCGCAGCGCGGCGCGTCGGCCGGAGGGGAATATGGCATTAATCAGTCCTGTGCCACGCGATCGGGACGGATACGCCCGGTCAGCGGCGAGGCCACCAGCGGCCCATGCAGCGCCGAACCGCGTCCCGAAAGCGACGGGTTGGTCATGAAATANNTAGTCGTGCGCCGATATCGGCTTCCTGCCCACCGGCACGCGCCGCCAGGTTCCGTCCGACCGCAGTTCCCAGGACTGCATCGTATCCTTCAGGTTCACCACCATGATCTGGTCCAGGATCTGGGCATGCACCGTGGGATTGTGGATCGGCACCAGGGTTTCGACCCGCCAGTCCATGTTGCGCGCCATCCAGTCGGCGGAGCTGATATAGACTCGCGCATGACGCCCCGGCAACGTGTGGCCGTTGCCGAAGACACAGATGCGGGCGTGCTCCAGAAACCGCCCGACGATCGACTTGACCTGGATGTTCTCCGACAACCCCGGAATGCCCGGCCGCAGACAGCAGATGC
>PKWQ01000272.1 GCA_003133265.1 Acetobacteraceae bacterium | reverse complement strand
GCCTGGCCGGCGACAATTAACCTGAGCGGTGCGCGACAATTAGGATGAGCGGTCGGAGAGCTGGCGGCGGGAGGGCGGAGCCCGACCGGAGCCGGCTCTCCGACCGAAGCGTTCGCTTCACCTGCGGGTGTGATTGGCCTGGACTCCCCCGACGATCGGAGGAGCCGGTGACAGGCAGACACATCAACGACCAGCAGGTGAGGATCTACATGAGACTACGCACCGACCACACCCAGGCGACTGCCGCAGCCAAGGCCGGACTGTCCGTCGCGACCGCTCGGCGCACCGACCATGATCCACGACCACCGAGTGCCAAGAAACAGCGGCGGATATATCGAACCCGCCCCGATCCGCTGGCCGGCCTCTGGGACGGGGAGATCGTCCCGATGCTGCGCGCCGCCCCAGGTCTGCGCCCAATCACCCTGTTCGACGAGCTGGCTCGGCGCTATCCCGACCGGATCGGGCCCTCGTTCAGGCGCACGCTGGAGCGGCGCGTCGCAGAGTGGAAAGCCCTGTACGGGGACGTACCAGGACGTTATCTTTCCGCAGATCCAGCAGCCCGGCCGCATGGGCCTGTCCGATTTCACCGACGTAAGCGATCTCGGCGTCACCCTCGGCGGCCGGCTGCTCGAACACCGGCTCTACCATTTCGCACTTGCCTGTTCCGGCTTCGAACATGTCGAGATCGTGCTCGGCGGCGAGAGCTACCCAGCCCTGGCAAGTGGCCTGGAGAACGCCCTGCGCCTGCTCGGCGGCGTTCCGCGGGAGCATCGCAGCGACAGCCTCTCGGCGGCATTCCGCAACCTGGCCAAGCCCGATGCCGACGACCTCACCCGCCGCTTCGAGGCCCTCGTCACCCATTTCGGCATGGTGCCGAGCCGCAACAACCGCGGCGTCGCGCACGAGAACGGCGCCATCGAGAGCCGTCATGGCCACGTCAAAAAGCGCATCGCGCAGGCGCTGCTGCTGCGTGGATCCTCCACCTTCGACGACCGCGATGCCTATCGCGCGTTCGCGGCCGACGTCGTGGGTCAGCACAACCGACGTCATGCCGCCATGATCGACGCCGAGCGCGCCGTGCTGCGGCCGCTGCCCACGACACCGGCGATGACCTGGGAGGAGATGACCGTGCGCGTGACCAGCGCGTCCGGCTTCATGTGCCGCCACGTCTTCTACACGGTACCGAGCCGGCTGGTCGGCCATCGCCTGCACCTGCGCATCCATGACGACCGGATCGACGCCTATCTCGGCGGCAGCTTCCTGCTGACCGTGCCACGCGGACGTCGGGCCAAAGGGGCTCACGCGGTCCATGTGGTCGATTACCGCCACATCATCGCTGCCTTGCGGGCAAAACCGGGTGCCTTGGCCAATCTGGCATACCGCGATGCCCTGTGGCCCCGCACCGCCTACCGGCGAGCCTGGGAGNNCCTGGCGCACGATCGTGGCGTGGAGGCCGACCTCGCGGCCGCGATCGACGCTGAGCTCGAGGCAGGCGAACTGCCCGACCTCGCCGCAATGCTGCGCCGGTTCACCCCCGCGGCGACGGCGGCACCCGAGGTCTCGGTGATCCTGCCATCCTTGGCCGCCTACGACCGGTTGATCGCCCTGGCCGGTACCGAGGTGGTGTTATGAACGACACCATGACCATCGACACGGCCCGGCTGCCGATGCTGCTCACCCAACTCCGCCTGCCCACGGTCGCACGGCTATGGCAGGCCATCGCCGAAACCGCCGATCGCGAGAGCTGGCCCGCGGCAAAGACTCTGGCCGCATTGATGGAGCACGAGATCGCAGAGCGGGCGCAGCGCCGGACCGCCCGGCATCTGCTGGAGGCCAGGCTGCCCGCGGGCAAGACCCTCGACCGCTTCGACTTCACCGCCATCACGTCGATTAGCAAAGCCCGCGTCACCGCTTTGGCCGAAGGTGACAGCTGGCTCGCGCGAGGCACGAACATTCTGCTGTTCGGGCCACCTGGCGTCGGCAAGTCCCATCTCGCCGCCGCCCTCGGCCATGCCATGATCGATGCTGGTTATCGCGTGCTGTTCACCCGCACCACCGACCTCGTCCAGCACCTGCAGGCGGCACGTCAGGACCTCAAGCTGGCAACGGCCATCGAGAAACTCGACAAATACCACATGCTTGTCCTCGACGACCTGTCCTATGTCCAGAAGAGCCAGGCCGAAACCAGCGTCATCTTCGAACTCATCAGTGCCCGCTACGAGCGCCGGTCTCTGCTCATCACCGCCAACCAGCCGTTCGGCGCGTGGGACGCGATCTTTCCAGACCCCGCCATGACGGTCGCCGCTATCGACCGCCTCGTGCATCACTCCATCATCCTGGAGATGAATACAGACAGCTACCGGCGCAAATCCGCCGAAACAAAAGTCACGAAAAAGTCCGCCAACGAAGCCAACGACTCTTGACGCGCAGCGACAATTAGCCAAACTGTCAAAGACCGCAGGCGCTCATCCTAATTGACGCGCACCGCTCATCCCAGTTGTCGCGCTATAAAGGCCATTCCTTTCCAATGATCACTGCACGCGGCTACGGACGATGGCGTCCTGCACCACCGGGAATTCCTTGCGGATGGTGACAGCGACCCAAGGCGCCGGTTTGCCGAAACGCTGATAGAGGTTCTCGATGCGTTCGACGGCCCGATCATCGTCTATTCTGCCTACGAAAAGACAAGGCTGAATGAATTAGCCAGGGAATTTCCCGGCCTCGGTGCATCGCTCCGCGCTATCATCGCCCGCCTGGCGGACCTGCTGCCGATCGTGCGCGGGGCCGTTTACTTCCCTGAATTCTGGTTCAGCAATTCGATAACGTCGGTTGCCCCGGCCCTTTGTCCTGGCTTCGGCTATGACGACCTTGAAGGTATTTCCGATGGTGCCGCGGCATCGGCGGCATTCTTGCAGTTGGCATCCGGCAATCTTCCGGGACACGAGGAGGCAGAACAACTGCGGACCGCACTTCTCGCCTATTGTCAGCGCGATACGATGGCGATGGTGGAGGTGCACCGAGCACTGGCGCGCCTTGTTGTCCCGTGAATGGCTGACGCTGCTACCTAGATTCCGCTGATCAGGTCAGTCGCCGTCAACATCGCGGCCCCTGCCTTGGCCGCAGGTCGTCGATCATCTCCAGGGCTGGAAGCGTCGCCTGCTCCCCGCATGCGCCGAGACCGATGACCGATGCGGCAAGGATGGCGTGGCAAATCTTCTGCCTTCCGCGGTCGGCCCGTCCCGTCGGTGTCACGTCCGCCGATAACCGTAACGACGATGACCTGAACACCGGCGATACGCCCTATTCCGAAACGCGATCAAGCCACCCCGGGCGCGGCGAGCGGGATCGCCGCTTGCGGCGAGATGGTCCAGAAAGTGAAGCTTTCCTCGACATACAGCCGGACGAACTCGGCATCATGGCTGAGGTAGCCGATCGAGAAATCCTGACCGACCGTAAGTTCGAAATCGCCCCCGCGCATCGACAGCACCACGGCGCCGTCCAGCCCTGGCGCCCATACAAGCGGTCCATCCACGAGGCGCCGTACATGCTCCAGAACCGGATAGCCCGCCTTCGTCGCGTCGGTGAGATCGGTGTAGCACCGCTCGCTCAGCGCCACCGCATAGGGACCGTTGATCCCGCGATCCCGGAGCCTGGTCAGCGCCGTAGCGATTAGAACCGGGTAGCTCTCGGGATCATCGCCCAGGCTGAATGCCGGCTCCGGGAGTGCTTCGCAGATGCCGCGAATGCTGGCTGCGGGATAGCCGAAAAAGATTGTGTGGTTCTCGGCAAGGGCAATTTTGCGCGCGGCTTCTATAGCCGGATCTATATCGAGATCCCTTGCGCCGCGATCGAGCGCGGCAAGTTCGCTGCGGCGTATTTCAAAGGGTACGCGCAGTTCCACCAGAGGAAGCACGCGACGTATCCGCGCCTCTACAGTGCCCCCCTTCGCACCGGCTGGCGATGGCGATGCGACAGCCTCGCTGCGACCTGTCCCGACGGAGGAAGCCCCCCATCCCTGCGGTCCTTTGAAATCGACGAGCTTACGCCCAGCCAGCATGGTCTGGAGGGTCTGTCTTACCTCGGCCTCGATCTTGTTCCAGCCAGCCGAAGAGACGGGCGCCAGTTCACGACATAAATGGTCCATCGCTCAGCCCCCAGCGGCGCGCAGGCCGCCGATCGCAAGGCTGTCCGTCGTAGTATCGGGAGTTGCAGGATTGGCCGTTCCGACAGCGCCAGATTGGGTGGCCGCGGGCGCAGCACCGGTGTCCCGGATTGGACCATGGGTAAAGAGGTACTTCTTCAACTGCTGATCGAAGGCGGCATCATGTCGGCGCAGCCATTCCAGCAGCATCGAAGCGTGTTCCACCTCTTCGTTCCGATTATGCGACAGAATCGCCCGGAGTTCCAGATTGTCGCAGGCCTTAATCCGTTGATCGTACCAATCGATCGCCTGGAGCTCCTCCATCAATGTCGAGATCGCGCGGTGTCGATCCAGGATATCCGGTCCCAGGATGCTCCGGTCCTCGTGAAGCAACTCACTCGACATGATGAAATTCCTTCGGTCTTGCGGGCGGGCCGCTGTTGCGGCGGTGTCCGGCGCCGTAGAATGGGGCAATCGTTTGACGACGGTCATTGTTTGTCGCGATCGAGGCCAATCTATGGATCCAGCTTTTCGCGTGAGACCTCAACGTCGATTTCAGCGGCCGATCCGGGTTTCGGCCCGCCGTCGACCCCTGGACCAGGGGCGCCCGCGGCAGAACCCGGAGTGGATGGCCTCGCCGCTGCAAGAAGAGCCACCAGGGCATGCTCGACCACGGTCCGTGTGTCGCCCGTCATGTCTGTCTTCAGCCTGGCCCGGAGGTCGTTCAGCACGACATCGTAGGCATAGGCGGTTGGCTGTAGCTCAAGCGAGTTTTTGGCGTCGAGAACATCGTGCAGCTTGCTTGGTTCACCACCTGTCATGCCTTCCGCAGAGGCTACCGATAGCTGCCGTGCATCCTGCTCCAGTGCGGCGAGGGCCTTTATTTTCTGGTTTTTCGAGAGCGCCGGATCGACCACGACCTCCCGCGGTTCATCGAAGAAAGTGTGCGGCTTTTTGATTTTTGTTTGGCTCGTCTTGTCCTGTTTCATGTCTTGCTACTTCATTCTCAAAATGAGATGCGTGGTGCCTGACAGCCGGTCCAACCTTTGCATCGATGCCGACACATGTTCATAATTTGGAATGCGACTAGGCTGACAACTTGGGGCATCCCCCTTGGGGATATGCAGGTCGGTGCCGTAAATTATTGGTTTATTCATCGTGATGATTGCGTCCTGGGCTCCGTGATTTTGGTATTGGACGCTCTTCCAGGGATTTCCTCGCCAGGCCCGGATAAACGAGAGCTCTCATCGCTGACATCCCCGTTGTTGTAAAACGGGCGCAAACCAGCCGTTGCGGCATCGTGAGGCTGCCGTGATCAGTGAACTGGTTGATGGTCTGGACCATAGCCGGCGGCCAAGCGGCGGCGGTAGACTCGGAAACTACTCAGTGGCGTTTGTGCAGGCATCTGGATTGGAATGCGAGCCGCCGCGAGCGTCGCTTTTGACGGTTTCCGAGAGAGAGAAATAGGACTGAGTAATTTCCGAGTCTACCTTCTCAGGACCGATGCCGGGTATTGTCGCATCGGGCAGGTGGGGCGCTCAACAAGGCGAATCTCCATTTAACGTTGGTTCGCTAGTTTCAGGTCAGCCGATCATCCCAAGAACGACCGGCAGGCCCGCACGGCAGCTTATACCGACCATCCGCGCGGCCACCGGCCGTCGAACTCGCCCACGAGAGCATCAACAAACGGAAAGACAGCGACATGGACAAAGATCGTATTGCCGGCGCGGCCAAGCAGACCAAGGGCGCTATCAAGGAAGCGGCCGGCAAGGCCCTCGGTGACGCAAAGCTGGTAGCCGATGGCAAGAGCGACAAGGTCGAAGGCAAGGTTCAGAATGCCATCGGCGGCTTGAAGGATGCGTTGAGAAAGTAATGCCACGTGGGAGTGCTTGGGCCGGGATCGACCCAGGCTCCAGGCGCTTCCGGTGCGCGTGATCAATCAAAAGGAATGGCCATGACACGTTCTATTACACTTCTGGCGAGTGCCGCCGTCCTCGCGGCATCACTGAGCGGCCCGGCATTTTCGCAGGGCGCGCCGCAGACCGTGACCCTGATGAGGGTCGATCCGCAGTCGCTGGCCACCGGCTACCGGACATCCAAGGTGGTGGGTGCCACCGTCGTCAACGAGGCCAATGAGACCGTGGGAACGATCGACGATCTGATCGTNNGGCATGGGCACGAAATACGTCGTGGTGCCCTACAGCGCACTCAAAGTAGGCGACAAGCGGATGGTGCTTCCCGGCGCCACCAAAGAGTCGCTGAAGAGCCTTCCGGAGTTCAAGTACACCACCAGTCCCTGAGCGATCGTGGGGAGCCGGGCTTGCCCGTGCTCCCCACGCGGCGGCCCACCATCGCCATGACCATCACTGTGGTCTACGGCGTGGCGACCGAGCCGACCGCGCCGGTCAGACATCCCCGGGGCGGATCTGTGACAACACATCGAGACCTGCGTTTCGGGAATTGACAATTAACTGACAATAAATGGAGGACAACATGGGTCGCGGCATATTGCTTTTGCTTTTGGGAGTGCCACTTCCAATCGTTATTCTGCTCGCCCTTTTCTGGCGTTAGGGGGAAAGAAAATGGCTTTGACCCTCGACGTTACTGGCAGCGGCATAGTCTCGGCCAGTGCAGAAACCGATTTGTCCGCCGAGGACGCAACAAGAAGCGCCGTATCGTGGGCAGCCATAATTGCCGGCGCGGTAGCGGCCACCGCAACTACAATTATTCTCGTCGTGCTCGGCACTGGGGTTGGTCTTTCGATGGTCTCACCTTGGTATGGCGCGGGCGCGTCTGCCGCCACCGTGGGTGTTTCGGCGGTGATTTGGCTGGTGATCGTACAGTGGCTCTCGTCCGGTCTCGGAGGTTTTCTGGCCGGGCGACTGCGGACAAAGTGGGTGCGCGTGCACACGCATGAGGTGTTTTTTCGCGATACAGCTCATGGCTTCTTGACATGGTCGGTCGCGAGCGTGGCCGGGGCAATGATGTTTGCGTTCGTCACGGCATCGGGCGTTAGTGGGGTGGCCAGAGGCACGACAGATGTCGCCGCTGCCGCGGCGTCGGGTGCGGCTCAGGCCGGCGTGCAGAACGGTCGTGCCGGTGCAGGAAGTGACGGCTCAGGTTACTTTGTGGATACGCTGTTCCGATCGACGAACCCTGCCGATGGCGACAAGGCGGGATCGCCAGCTGAGACGACGCGTATACTGGTGAGAAGCATACAGGACGGCAAGGTAGTGCCTTCGCCGGCTGACAAAGCTTATATGGCTCAACTGGTCGCCGCGCGAACCGGCCTCAGCCAACCTGAAGCCGAGCAGCGGGTTGATGCCGTTGTCAAACAGCTAAACGATGCTGGACAAAAAATTCGCGAAGCCGCCGATGTGGCCAGGAAGCGGGCCGCGCAGCTGTCCATTGCTACCGCGCTGGCAATGTTGGTCGGTGCATTTATCGCCAGCGTCGCGGCTGCGTTTGGTGGAAGCATCCGCGACGAACAATAAGTCCGTCATCGCATCAATGCTTAATCTTCGCAGATCACCGAAATCCTGGCGGACTTAGATGCAATCAAAATGGAGACACAGATGTCACGACGCACAATGTCATGGCGCCAACTTGCGGCGGTGGGCGCCATTTTCTTGCTTGGGGCCTGTGCTCAGACGCCGCCTCACGCGGTCGCGTC
>PKWQ01000364.1 GCA_003133265.1 Acetobacteraceae bacterium | reverse complement strand
ATGGCGGCCACCGACGAGTTGTCCGCCGTTTCGGACAAGGTGATCCGCTTCCGGCTCAACAAGAAATTCCCGCTGCTGCCGAACGCGCTCGCGGTGCCGAGCAACATGCCCTGCATCGTCCCCGAGCGGATCGCGCAGACCTCGCCGACGCAGGCCTTCACCGAGGTGGTCGGCAGTGGCCCCTTCAGGTTCCTGCCCGACGAACGCGTCGCCGGCGCCCGCGTCGCTTACGAGAAGTTCGCCGGCTACGTGCCGCGCGCGTCCGGCACGCCGAGCTACAGCGCCGGGCCGAAGATCGTGCATTTCGACCGGGTGGAATGGACGGTGGTGCCCGATGCGGCCACCGCGGCCGCGGCGATGATGTCCGATGAATATGACTGGTGGGAACAGCCGATCATCGATCTGGTGCCGAGCCTGAAGAAGAACCGCAAGCTGACCGTCGCGGTGAAGGATCTGACCGGCGAGGTCGGTTGCTTGCGCTTCAACCATCTGAACCCGCCGTTTGACAATCCGGCGATCCGCCGCGTGGTGATCTCCGCCATCGACCAGCGCGAGTTCATGGAGGCGGTGGCCGGCGCCGAACCCTCGCTGATCAAGACCGGGATCGGCGTGTTCGTCCCCGGCGCGCCGATGGCAAGCGATGTCGGCCTGGACACGATGAAGGGGCCGAAGGACATCGAGAAGCTGAAGCGCGACCTGACCGCCGCCGGCTACAAGGGCGAGCGGGTGGTGCTGCTGGCGGCGTCGAACTACCCGACCATCAACGCCATTGCCCAGGTGGGCGGCGATCTGCTGAAGCGGATCGGTTTCAACGTGGACTACCAGTCGCTCGATTGGGGCACCGTGGTGCAGCGTCGCGCCAGCAAGGAGCCGATCGACAAGGGCGGCTGGAACATCTTCTTCACCTTCCTCGGCGGCACCGGCAACGTGCTGCTGCCCTCGCATCTCGGCATCCGTGCCAGCGGCGGCGACGCCTGGTTCGGCTGGCCCAAGAGCGAGAAGCTGGAGGCGCTGCGCCAGAGCTGGTTCGACGCGCCGGACCTGGAGGCGCAGAAGAAGATCTGCCGCGATCTGCAGATGCAGTTCTGGCAGGACGTGCCGTACTGTCCGCTTGGGATGTACGACCAGCCGACCGCGTTCCGCACCGATCTCGTCGATGTGCGTGTTGGTATCCCGCAGTTCTACGGCGTGCGTCGCGTCTGAACCGGAGCAGATCATGACCTTGCACGTCGTCGTCATCGGTGCCGGCATCGTCGGCGCGGCCAGCGCGCTGGAACTGCTGCGCGACGGCCATCGCGTCACCATCCTCGATCCCGGCGAGCCGGGCGGGGACCAGGCGGCGAGCTACGGCAACGGCGCCTGGCTGAGCCCGAGTTCGGTGGTGCCGATGTCGATGCCGGGCCTGTGGAAGAAGGTGCCGGGCTATCTTGCCGACCCGCTCGGCCCGCTGGCGATTCGCTGGCGCTATCTGCCGAAGCTGCTGCCCTGGCTGCTGCGCTTCCTGCGTGCCGGCGCGACCGAGGCGAAGGTGGTGACGACCGCGCGGGCATTGCGGCCGCTGGTGGCGGATGCGCCGGAACGCCATCGCCGGCTGGCCGAGGAAGCCGGCGTGCCCGAGCTGATCCAGCGCCAAGGCCTGCTGTATGTCTTTCCCGATCGCGCTGCCCTGGAAGCGGATGCGCTGGCCTGGAAGCTGCGGCGCGAAAACGGCGTGCGCTGGATCGAACTCGATGCCGACGAACTGCGCCAGCAGGAGCCGGGGCTGGATCGGCGCTACACGGTCGGGCTGCTGGTGGAAGAGGGCGCGCACTGCATCGACCCTGGCGCCTATGTCGCCGCCCTGGTCGCGCACGCCGTGGCGCAAGGCGCGGACATCCGGCGGGAGCGCGCCGTCGGGTTCCATATCCAGGGCGGCAAGCTTGCGGCGGTGCGGACCGATCAGGGCGAGATCCCGTGCGACCGGGCGGTGATTGCGGCCGGCGCGTGGTCGAAGCAACTGGCCGAGGCGGCCGGCGATCTTGTCTCGCTGGAGACCGAGCGCGGCTATCACGCGGTGATCCCGATCGCGGAAGGCGGGCCGCGCCATCCGGTGATGCCGAGCGACGGCAAGATGGCGATCACGCTCACGTCGCAGGGCCTGCGCATCGCCGGTCAGGTGGAACTGGCCGGACTGGACGCGGCGGCGAACTGGAAGCGGGCGGAAATCCTGCGCGATTTCGCGCTGCGCATGTGGCCGGGCCTGCCACGCGATCTGCCTGTCGATCAGGTGAAATTCTGGTTCGGCCACCGGCCCTCGACGCCGGACGGATTGCCCTGCATCGGCGTCGCGTCAGGCTGCGCGGACGTGATCCATGCGTTCGGCCATGGCCATATCGGTCTGGCCTCGGGGCCGATCTCCGGGCGGCTGGTCGCCGATCTGATCGCCGGGCGGACCCCGGTGGTCGATCCCGCGCCCTATTCGCCGCAGCGGTTTCGGTGACTGTGAAACGATCTTAGCTCCCCAGGCAGGTCGCGCGGTCGGCCGGCGGGCCGAAGTCGCGCGGACGCAGGCCGGCGTGCAGCCAGGTGATCAGCGAGTAGATGTCGAACACCGGCAGCCCCAATGCCTCTCGCAGCGCGTGCGCGTAGGGCGGCATGTTGGTGCATTCCAGCACTATGGCGCCGATCTCCGGATGTGCCGCAACCAGCGCGCGGCCGGCGTTCAGGATGTCGCGGGCGGCAAGGCCGACATCCATGTCCTGCCCCTCGCCCAGGATCAGCACGCGGAAGAACTCCTGTCCGTTTTCGGTGCCGGCGATCGGCGTGTCCAGCGGCACGCCGGCGGCCTCCAGGTGGCGCGGGGTCAATGAGCCGGCGGAGACGGTGATCACGCCCACCCGCTTGCCGGGCGGCAGCGTGGCCTGCACCCACGGCACCTGGATCAGCGAGCTGGTCGCCACCGGCACGCGCACATGCGCGGCGATCTCCTGCTGGAACAGCGCCAGGAAGCCGCAATTGGTGGTGATCGCCTCCGCCCCCTGGGAAACCAGATCGGCGGCGGCATCGAGGAAATCCGGCAACAGCCCGGCGGCCTGATTCAGCACCACGCGCTCCGGGCTGGCGCCCTTCACCACGCGGTACAGCACCGGGAACGGCCAGGTGCCGGCGTTGCCCATGTCGCCGGGGATGCGCGGGAACTTCGCCTCCAGCATCAGAATGCCCAGCGACGCGCCATAGATCGCCTTGCCGCCTTTCGCTATCGTCATCTCGCCGTCCTCCCGAACCCGCGCGACCATGCAACGCGCATCGCCGGAAGAAAAGACGACCCCCGCGTTGCCCTGCGGCGCCGGAAGGGCGAGACTGCCCGCGTCCGAAAACGAGGAGACCCCGACATGGCCGAACGGCCCTTTACCCTGGCTGATCTGGAACTGCTGAAGCAGTGGGATACGCCGACGATCTGCAACGGGCTGGAAATCGTCACGCCGGAGCGGCGCGCGATCGGCTTCACCGTCGAGCCGATGGTGGCCATTGACCCGAAGGCGCCGCCGATGGTCGGGCTTGCCCGCGTCGGCATGATCCGCGCCAAGGAGGCCCCGCGCAGCAAGCTGACCGACCGGGCGGACTGGTACGATTATGTTGCCACCTCGGACCTGCCCACCGTCGTGGTGTTGCAGGACATCGACGACCGCCCCGGCTACGGCGCGTTCTGGGGTGAGGTGAACTCCACCGTACACAAGGCGCTCGGCGCGCTGGGCTGCGTCACCAACGGCTCGTTCCGCGACCTGGAGGCCTGGGCGCCCGGGTTTCAGATGGTCGGCGGACGCGTCGGCCCGAGCCACGCGCATGTCCACATGGTCGATTACGGCAAGCCGGTGAACGTGTTCGGCATGCAGGTCCAGCATGACGATGTGATCCATGCCGACTGCCACGGCGCCGTGGTGGTGCCGGCCGACGCGGTGCGGAAACTGCCCGCGGCGATCGACCTGATCTCGCGCCGCGAGAAGGTCATCCTCGACATCTGCCGCGATCCCGGATTCACCCCGGCGAAGCTGCGCGAGGCGCTGAAGCGGTCTGGCGAGATACACTGATCGGACCCGGCGGATGGCGGTCTCTCGGGATCGCCATCCGCCGGCTGATATCGGACAGGAGGACGCGGCCATGACCGCAGCAATCGCCAATATCGCCTCGCCCCGCATGATGCTGGTCGGCGGGGGCACCGTGCGTCAGGTGGCGGAGGTGCTGAAGAAGTTCGGGCTCGCTCGGCCGCTGGTGGTGACCGATCCGTTCATGGTCTCGTCGGGCATGGTGCAGCGCTGCATCGAACCGCTGGCCGAGGCCGGCATCGTCGCTGCCGTGTTCAGCGACACCGTGCCGGAGCCCAACGACACGGTGATCGAGGCCGGGGTCGCGGTGATGCAGGCCGGGGACTATGACTGCCTGATCGGCTTCGGCGGCGGTTCGCCGATCGACACCGCCAAGGCGATGGCGATCCTGGCGGCCGGCGGCGGCAAGATGCGCGACTACAAGGCGCCGTTCCAGGCCGACAAGGGCGCGGCGCCGGTGATCGCCATCCCCACCACCGCCGGCACCGGCAGCGAATGCACCCGCTTCACCGTCATCACCGACCACGAGCGCGACGAGAAGATGCTCATCGCTGGTTTCGGCGCGCTGCCGTTGGCCGCGATCGTCGATTACGAACTCACCTTCTCCGTCCCGCCGCGCACCACCGCCGATACCGGAATCGATAGCCTGACGCATGCGCTGGAGGCCTATGTCTCGCGCCGCGCCAACCCGTTCTCCGACGCGCTGGCGCTGGCGGCGATGGAGTTGATCGGGCGCAATGTCCGCACCGCCTATGCCGAGCCGCGCAACGCCGAGGCGCGGGAGGCGATGATGCTGGGCGCCACCCAGGCGGGACTCGCGTTCTCCAACAGTTCGGTCGCGCTGGTTCACGGCATGTCGCGGCCGATCGGGGCGCATTTCCATGTGCCGCACGGCCTGTCCAACGCCATGCTGCTGCCGGCGATCACCCGCTTTTCCGTCGGTGCCGCCGAGGCGCGGTATGCGGAAGCCTCGCGCCGGATCGGGTTTGCCGCGGCGGGCGATGCCGACGCGGTGGCGTCGGCGAAGCTGGTCAGCGGTCTTGAGCAGTTGAACCGCGACCTCAGCGTGCCGACGCCGGTCCAGTTCGGCATCGACGAGGCAACCTGGAGCGGCAGGCTCGATCTTATGGCGGATCAGGCGCTCGCATCCGGCAGCCCGAACAACAATCCGCGCGTGCCCACGAAAGCCGAGATCGTCGGGCTGTACCGTGAGGTCTGGACCGGCAGCCGCGCCAACGCCTGATCGGGGTCAGCAGAACTCCGGCGCCATCCGCCAGGCGTCCAACCAGATGGGCAGGGCGCTGGCGGGCAGGGGGCGGGCAATCAGGTAGCCCTGCGCGCGGTCCACCCCCATGGCACGCATGAGGTGCCAGGTCTCGAAATCCTCGACGCCCTCGGCGACGGTGAGAGCGTCGCGTGCCTTGGCCAGCGCGATCAGGCGGTCGATGAACGCACGGGCCTGGCGATCCGTGGCGGCCTGCTGCACCACCGACTTGTCGATCTTCAGCATGGCGATGGGCAGTTCGAGCAGTGCCGTGAGATGCGGGGTGGTCGGGACGGCATCGTCCAGCGCGATATCGTAGCCGGCGTTGTGTATGCGATCGATCGCGCGGCGCAGCGCCGGCATGTCGTCCGCCGGCCGACTTTCGGTAAGCTCGACGGTCACGCGCTCGGCCCCGAGGCCGCAGGCCCGCCGCTGGGCGTCCAGACAGTCCAGCGCATCGGTATGCAGCATCACGTCGAGCGGGAAATTGATCCCGATCCGGAGCTTGTGCCCGGCCTGTGCCGGTGCGCTCATTTCGGACAGGGCCAGCACCCCGACCGCTTCGGTGAGCCGCATGGCAAGGCCGGCGGCCTCGATCTGCGGTACGAACTGCTCAGCGGCCAGCGTGCCACGGGTGGGATGATTGAGGCGGGCCAGCACCTCCACGGCTTTGGCCTCGCGGCTGTCGAGGCCGACGATGGGCTGGTAGCGGGTCTCGATAGATGGACCGGCAATCACCGCTTCAAGCTCGGCCTTCGACAGCACCCGCACGGTGCTTGGAACGGGCAGGGATCGGATCGAGAGCGCTTTGCCGATCGATTGGCTGGTGGGGTGCGCGATTACGATCGTTCCGGGTATGTTGCCGGCTTCGGTGTCCAGGAGCACCAGTTCCGTTCCTGAACCGGCGTCGCCGATGGTGAGCTTGAGCAGGTCCGTGAACATCTCACCGGCTTCGGCGTGGTCCAGCAGGACATGCGAATAGGGCCGGCGCGCCATGGCCAGCCGCGTCAGCGCGTCGCTGGTGTTGCCGGCGGTATCCAGGGTGGTCACGCCGATCTGGGCCGCCACTTGCCGGATCGCCTCGGTCCAGGCCGCATGAGTCCCGACCAGCAGCAGGGACAGCGGCGTCTGCCGCAATTCCTGAGAGGTTTTGATCCGGAAAGGATGTTCGGCCAAGGAGGACAGTCTGGTCGGGCGGTCGTTCATGCTTTTTTAGATGTATTGTCTACAAGACCGTAATGCGAGCACTTCAATCGAAGTTCCTCATAACATTTTGAGTAGTTGCATAGAAATGCGAGTATAAAAGAAGAAATACCATTCCAGGTTGTGGTTTGAGGTCAGCCGGTGTGCGCTGGCAACCAGGGTGCTTTCTGCCACAGCAGGGCGAGGCCGGCGCGATCGGCTTCGGCTTCGGCACTCCAGGTGGACCCGTCGACCAGGTCTGCCTCGAAGCCGCCGGCATCCGCCTGGGCGCGAAATTCCGGATCGGCGATGATGGTACGCAGCGCGGCGCGCAGCCGCTCGGTGGTTTCCGGCGCAAGCCCGCGCGGGGCCGCGATGCCGCGACGGATCGCGGCGGTCAACCGCAGGCCGGAATCGCGTAAAGCCGGCATGGCCGGAAACGTCACCACCCGCTCGCCGCCATTGAGGCAGATGCCGACCAGCCTGCCATCGCGCAGCATGGCGATCACGTCGCCCAGGCCGAGCATGGCGGCGGCGACATTGCCCGCGAGCACTGCCTGGCGCACCGCGGCGGCGGACGGGAAAGCGACGATGTTCAGCGGCGTGTCAGCGATCTCCTGCATGCGCAGTGCGGCCAGATGCGGCGGGCTTCCCGGCGGTGGCGTGCCGAGTGGTGCGCCTTCGCCAGTGGCGGAGGTGCGGCGGATCGCATCGTGCCCGCCGCCGATCGGGGTTGCGGCGAGGGAGACGATGGCGATGGGCTCGCGCTGCACCGCGCCGAGCAGCGTGAGCCGCTGCATCAAGGCCCCGCCGGCACGGTCGACCATTCTGGCCGGCAGTGCCGGGGTCGCCACCCAGCCAACAACCCGCCCGGACGGATCGGCCTGCGCCAGCGCGCGATAGGCGGCCAGCCCGGAATCGTCGGGCAGATTGTGGATTTCGACCGCCGTGCGCGGCAGGTGCCGCTCCAGGAACGGCGCGAAGGCGCGCGCGCCTCTATCCGCGCCGGACCCGGCCGCCGCGTCCACCAGAAGGCTGAGCGTCTGCCCGGCGGCACGGGCGCGCCGGGGAGAGGTGGCGGCGAGCGCGGCGGCGCCGGTCAGCAGGCAGCGCCGAGGGATCACTTGGTGCGTGGCGCCTTGATGGAAGGTGGCGCCTTGACGACCGGCGCCACCGTCGGGGCATTGTCGCGGCGCAGGCGATTTTCACCTAAAAATAACAGGATAGGAGCCGCAATGAAGATCGAGGAAGATGTGC
The DNA here is from genome assembly GCA_003133265.1 of Acetobacteraceae bacterium. Classification (GTDB taxonomy): domain Bacteria; phylum Pseudomonadota; class Alphaproteobacteria; order Acetobacterales; family Acetobacteraceae; genus PALSA-911. Next base: position 14,098 of record PKWQ01000364.1, on the reverse strand, counting down.
CGACGACGATGCCGAACAGCATTACCCAGGCGAAGCCGGAGATCGAGGCGCCGCCGAACAGGGCCAGCGGCAGGCTGGCCAGGAACACCGTCATCGAGGTGCCGAGCGTGCGGTTCAGCGTCTCGTTGATCGACAGGTCGATCAACTGGCGCAGCGGCATGGTCTTGTATTTACGCAAATTCTCGCGCACCCGGTCATAGACCACGACCTTGTCGTTGGTGGAATAGCCGATCACCGTCAGGATCGCGGCGACCATGACCAGATCGAACTCGATGCCGGTCAGCGCCAGAAAGCCGACCGCCTTGGTCACGTCCAGGATCAGGGTGACGACGGCGCCGACGGCGAACTGCCACTCGAAGCGGAACCAGATATAGACCAGGATCATCAGCAGGCTGATGCCGAGCGCGAGCAGCCCGTTGCGGAATAGCTCAGCCGAGACCGAGGCGCCGACCGCATCGGTGCGCATGACCCGGGTGCCCGGTTCGGCTTTCTCCAGCGCCGCGCGGATGCGGCCGACGGCTTGCTGGGTGGCTGCCTCGGTCGGCTGGCTCTGCAACCGGATCAGCACCTGATTGGCGTCGCCGAAGCGCTGCACGCCCTGCTCGCCGACATGCTCGCTGGCCAGTGCTGCGCGGATCTTGGTGAAATCGGCTGGGCCGGGGGTGCGTACCTCCATGACGATGCCGCCGGAGAAGTCGATCCCCAGATTGAGGCCGGGATAGAAGAACAGCGCGATCGAGGCGGTGGACAGCACCGCCGAGACGACGAGGCCCATGACCCGGCCGCGCATGAATTGGATGCGCGTGCCGTCCGGAACGATGCGGAACAGGGGGCGGATGAACATGGCGATCAGACCGGGAGGACTTGAGGACGCGTGGCGATATACCAGCGCGAGACCAGCAGGCGGGTCAGCATCCAGGCGGTGAACAGGCTGGTGGCGATGCCGACGGTGATGGTCACCGCGAAGCCGCGCACCGGGCCGGAGCCGAACACGAACAGCATCACATGCGCGAGGAACGTCGTCGCGTTGCTGTCGAAGATGGTGGAGTAGGCGCGGGTGAAGCCCGCTTCCAATGCGGCCAGCGGTGGCCGGCCGTGCCGGGATTCCTCACGGATGCGTTCGTTTATCAGCACGTTGGCGTCCACCGCCATGCCCAGCGTCAACAGGATGCCGGCCATGCCCGGCAACGTCATGGTGGCTTCCAGGATCGACAGGACCGCCAGCATCAGGACCAGGTTCACCACCAAAGCGAGGTTCGCGAACCAGCCGAACAGGCCGTAGAACGTGCCCATGAAGCCGATCACCAGCACGAAGCCGATGATCAGCGAGATGGCGCCGGCGCGGATGCTGTCGGCGCCGAGTTCCGGTCCGACGCTGCGTTCCTCCACCACCGTCAGCGGCGCGGGCAGCGCGCCGGCGCGCAGCAGCACGGACAGGTCGTTGGCCGAGGCGGCGGTGAAACTGCCGCTGATCTGGCCGCGTCCGCCGGTGATCGGCTCGCGGATCACCGGCGCGCTGATCACCTTGTCGTCCAGCACGATGGCGAAGCGGTGGCCGACATTGACGCGGCTGATGTCGGCGAAGCGGCGGGTGCCGACCGAGTTGAAGGTGAAGTTCACCACCCAGGAACCGCCCTGCTGGTCGGTGCCGGCGCGTGCGTCGGTCAGATCGGCGCCATCGACATCGACCCGGCGGCGCACGCCGATCTTGGTGCCGGGCTGACCCTCCATCGCCAGGAAGTCCACCCCGGCCGGCGGCGGGGTGCCGGCCGTGGGGTTGGCGGTCTCGTCGACCAGCCGGAACGTCATGTGCGCGGTTTTGCCGAGCAGTTCCTTGATCCGGTTGGGGTCCTCGATGCCGGGCAACTGCACCACGATGCGCGCCTCGCCCTGGCCGGTGATCTGCGGATCGAGCACGCCGGTCTCGTCGATGCGGCGGCGGATGATCTCGATCGACTGCTGGACCGCTGCCTTGGCGCGCTCGGTCAGCGCCACCTGGGACAGCGTCAACGTGATCTGCCCGTCTTGGGTCGAATTGATGTCGATGTCCGGCGTGCCGTTCGCCCCCACGGCGGATACCAGCGGCTTCAGTGCCGCCAGCGCGGTCCCGGTCTGCGGGGGGTCGCGCAGGCGCAGCAGCACGCGGTTCGCGGCCGGCTCCGGGCGCAGCGTCTGGTAGAAGATGTTGCCCGGTCGCAATGCCTGGCGCGCGCCGTCGGTCAGGCTCTCCAGCCGTTCCTTGATCACCGCGGCCATGTCCACCTCCAGCAGCAGGTAGCTGCCGCCGCGCAGGTCGAGGCCGAGATGCACGGTACGCCACGGCAGCCATGCGGCCGGGGCGGGCATCAGGTTCGGAATGCAGAGGATTGCGCCGAGAATACAGGCGCCGAGAATAAGCGCGGTCTTCAGGCGCGAGAAATACATCATAGTGGGCGGGCAGCTCCCCAAGGGCTTCGGCACAGGGCTGTGGCAGCGGGCGCGGAGAATGACGATGCGCCCCCCTTTCTGCAACCCCGGCGCTCGGCTGCGCGGTTCGCACGGCGCCCAGGACGCTTCTGCGGTGGAAGATTTGCCGCTGTCCTGCTAGGCGTGATGCAGATGGAGGGACGCCAATGCCGGCCGGACGACTGCGTATCGGGATAGCGGGAGCGGGACATTTCGGGCGCTACCATGCCCTGAAGGTCGCTGCCTCGGAGCGTGCCGAGCTGGTGGGCATCCACGACCCGGACGCGGAGCGGGCGAAGGCGGTCGGCTGGGAAGCCGGCGCGCCGGAGATGGGGTTCGAGGCGCTGCTGGAAGCGAGCGAGGCGGTGATCGTCGCCGCGCCAGCCGAGATGCACCACGCGCTCGCCGCCGCTTCATTGCGCGCCGGCCGGCATGTGCTGGTGGAAAAGCCGATCGCGGCGACGCTGGAGCAGGCCGACGAACTGGCAGCACTCGCCGCCGCGCGTGGTCTGGTGTTGCAGGTCGGCCATCTGGAACGATTCTCGGCCGCGTATGGCGCGGTGGCCGGGCGGATGAGCAAGCCGCTCTATATCGAGGCGACCCGCATCGCCCCGTTCAAGCCGCGCGGAACCGACGTGTCGGTGATCCTCGATCTGATGATCCACGACCTCGACCTGATCCTGGCGCTGGTGGACAGCCCGATCGACACCGTGGACGCGGTGGGCGCGGCGGTGGCGAGCGAGCATGAGGACATCGCCAATGCCCGTATCCGCTTTCAGAACGGCGCGGTGGCGACGATCACCGCCAGCCGGATCTCCACGCGGCTGGAACGGCGGATGCGGCTGTTCGCGCAGGACGGCTACATGGCGGTGGATTTCGCCAACCGCCGCCTGTCGCTGATCGCGCATGGGATCGGCAAGCCGGTGCCGGGGGTGGAGGGGTTCGGTATCGAGGAAGTGTCATGGGAAGACCATGATGCGCTGGCTGCTGAGCACGCGGCCTTCTGCGCCTCCGTGCTCGATGGCGCCCCGGTCCTGGTGGACGCGGCGGTGGGGCGGCGGGCGCTGGCGGCGGCGCTGCAAGTGATGACGGCGATGACCGAGTCGCGGGACCGGATGCGGGCGTCAGGCCTGATCAAGTAGCGCCAGGATCGCGGCGGCGGCGGCATCCGAGGGGGACTGGCCTCCTGGCGGGCGCAGGCTGTCCAGCACCGCGCGGAAGGCGGCGCGCTGGGCGTTCGCGGCGTCCCGGTCGGTCAGCAGGGTCTCCAGCGTCGCGGCCAGCCGGTCGGGGGTGCAGGCTTGCTGGATCAGCTCCGGCACCACCTCCCTGTCCGCCAGCAGATTGACCAGCGCGGCATAGCGGACCTTGACCAGCCGGCGCGCGATGGCGGCGGTGATCGGGTTCACCCGATAGGTGACCAGCATCGGCACGCCCGCCAGCGCCAATTCCAGCGTCGAGGTGCCGGATTTGGTCAGCGCCGCCTCGCTGGCGGCGAAGGCGTCGTGCTTGTCCTCGATCTCGGTCACCACCACCGGGCGGACAGGCCAGGCGCGCGTGCCGGCCAGCACCGCTTCGGCCACTGGGGCGGCGACCGGCACGACGGGAACCAGGCCCGGGATGCGCGGTGCCAGACGGACCAGGGTCTCGCCCAGCACCGGCAGCAGCCGGGCGACCTCGGTCCGCCGGCTTCCCGGCATCAGGGTGACGATGCGCGCATCCGCGGCGATGGCGTGGCGGGCGCGGAAGCGGGCGGCATCGCCGGTGTCGGCGCCGCTTTCCAGCACCGGATGGCCGACGAAGCGCGCCGGCAGGCCGTGCTTGGCGAAGAATGCGGGCTCGAACGGCAGCAGGCACAGCAGCGTCTCCCACAGGCCGGGGAATTTCTTCACCCGGCTTTCGCGCCAGGCCCAGACCTGCGGGGCGACATAATGCGCGCGCGGAATACCCAGCGGGCGAATCGCGCGCAGCACGCGCAGCGTAAAGCCGGGGCTGTCGATGGTGACGACCACATCCGGCCGCCGCGCGGCGATGTCGGCCACGGTCTGGCGCAACCGGGCACTGAGCCGGCGAATATTCGGCAGCACTTCCAGCAGCCCCATCAGCGCAAGCTCGCGCATCGGGAACAGGCTGTGCAGTCCTCGTGCCTCCATCAGCTCGCCGCCGACGCCGGCGAAATGGAGATCCGGGTGGCGGGCGGCCAACGCCGCCATCAGCCGCGCGCCCAGCACATCGCCGCTCGCCTCGCCGGCGATGAGATAGATCAGTGTCATGGCTGGTGCATGGGGCCGGCATCGCATCGGCGCGATGGGTCATTCATGGCGATGGCCGGCGCCATACAGCGCCTCGGGGTCCAGCAGCGGTGCGGCGATCTCCACCAGCGCGCCGTCGCGGGCGGCGCGGAAGAAGCAGTTCCGTCGTCCGGTGTGGCAGGCCACGCCCAACTGGTCGACCAGCAGCAGCAGCGTGTCGCCGTCGCAATCCACCCGCAGTTCCTTCAGGTGCTGCACCTGGCCCGAGGTTTCCCCCTTGCGCCACAGCTTGCCCCGGCTGCGGCTGAAATAGCAGACGCGCCCGCTCGCCAGCGTCTCGGCGACCGAGTCGCGGTTCATCCATGCCATCATCAGCACCTCGCCGGTGTCGTGCTGCTGGGCGATGGCGGGAACCAGGCCGTTCTTGCCGAAGGCGATGGCGGCCAGGATGGTGCCGATGGATTGTTCGGTCATGGATTGTTCGGTCATGGATGTTATCTTGGGGCGTGCGCGCGTGGCGGAAAAGGAGCGATTGATGACCGAGGGGGCTTTTTCTCCCCCCGTGCCTTCAGACAGGCCCGTGTTTTCAGCTAGCGTGGACGCGCTGCTGACGCGGGCGGACGCGATCTGCGCTGAACGCGGGACCCGGCTGACCGACCTTCGCCGGCAGGTGCTGGGTCTGATTCTGGACGCGGACGCGCCGACCGGGGCCTACGACCTGCTCGACCGGCTGCGCAAGATGCGCCACGGCGCGGCGCCGCCGACGGTGTACCGGGCGCTGGAGTTCCTGCTGGAAAACGGGCTGATCCACCGGCTGGAGCGGCTGTCGGCCTTCGTCGGCTGCGTCGCGCACGAGCATGGCGGCGGGGAAGCCGCCCATGCGGCGCAGTTCCTGATCTGCCGCAAATGCGGCCGGGTGGTGGAGATCGAGGACCACGATCTGGCGCATGCCCTGGAAGACGCGGCGCGGCGGGCCGGATTCTCGGTCAGCAAGACGACGGTAGAGGCGGAAGGCGTGTGTTCCGCCTGTGCCGCCGCCCCGCAATAGGAAGCCGCTTCAACCCAGCCGTGCCGCGCCCTCCGCCGTCAGATGCGCGATGCGCCCGCCGGCGATGGTTACGACAACGCGTTGCGTGGCGGGATCGACCAGCACAATATCGCCGCGTAGCCCCTCGGCGATGGCGCCGCGATCTGTCAGCCCGCAGGCGGCGGCGGGATTGGCCGAGATCAGCGCCCAGGCGCGCGACAGGTCCAGCACGCCGCGCCCGGCCAGGGTCAGCGCGGCGCGCGCCATCGCCGGGTAGAAATAGTCCGAGGACAGTACGTTGCAGATGCCCGTCTCCACCAGAAGCGCGGCGGAGGCCCAGCCGAGATGCGAGCGTCCGCGCACCACGTTGGGGCTGCCCATCACCACGTAATCGCCGGCCGCGCGCGCGGCCACGCCGACCTCCTCGGCCATCGGGAATTCGCAGATACGGGCGCCGCGGGCACGAAAGCCCTCCCGCGCCGCGATGGCGTTGTCGTCATGGCTCGCCATCGGAATGCCGGCGGTGCGCGCCGCCGCGCCGATCCGGTCCAGCGCCGCCGGCACCTGATCCGCCCGCGCACCGATTTGCGCGGCAAGATCGCGGAACTCGTCCAGTTTCATCCCGGCCCGATCGCTGTATTTCGCGCCCTGCACCGGATCGGCGGTCTTGCGCAAGATCGACGGCGTGTGGTCGTTGAAGGCCAGCAGATGCACGCGCCCGGCCTCGATATCGGCGATCGCGGTTGCCAGCGCGTCGAGATTGAACGCCTCCCAGCGCAGATGCACGCGCATGTCGCAGACCCAGCGTCCGGCGCCGAGCGCGTCGAGCAGCGTCCGCCAGGACTCCAGGCTGCGCAGCCCCGGTTCCCAGGACAGGGTGATGCCGTGATAGGCGGTGGTGATGCCGTTGGCGAGCAACTGGCTCTCGGTGTCGCGCAGCGCCAGATCGGCGGGAAAATCCACGCCGGGGCGCGGCTGCACCTGGCGTTCGAACGCATCGCCGTGGATGTCGACAATCCCCGGCAGCACCAGCAGGCCGCTTGCATCCAGCAATGGCCCGGCGCCGGTGCGCCCGATCGCGTCGATCCGGTCGCCGCGCAGCGCGATGTCGGTGACCTGTTCGCCATCGTCGCGCAGCAGCACGCGTCCGCCGGTGATGTTCAGCCGATCCATGGGCAAATTCTCGCTGGGTTCAAGGTTCGAAGACGATCTGCACGCGCGGGGTCGGATAGCGCCCCACGCCGAATTCGACCACCGCGCCGGCGTGATCGACATTGATGTTCTCGGTGATCAGCAGCGGCCGATTGCGCGGCATGTGCAACAGCTCCGCCTCCTCTGGGCTGGGCAGGCGGGCGGAAACCCGCGTGACCTGACGCAGATAGTCGGAGACGCCGACGCGGGTCAGTGCTTCGGTGATGGTGGAGGTCTCGCGCAGCGCCTCCAGGATGCCACGCAGCCGGGTGGCGGGGAAATAGTGGCTGGCGATGCTGACCGGGCGTTCGTCGGCGAAGCCCAGCCGTTCCAGCAGCACCACGCGCGCGCCGACGCGGACATTCAGCCCGGCGGCGACGGTCGTATCCGCCGCCAGTTCCACCAGTCGCAGCACCTGGCCGGATGGTTCCTTGTTGTGGCGGCGAATCCATTCCGAGAAGCGGGTGCGCGGGCCGACCGTGTAGTCGATCACGTCCTCGGCGACGAAGGAGCCGCGTCCCTGTTCGATTCGCACCAGACCGCCGCGTGAAAGTTCTTCCAGCGCCCGGCGGACGGTGTGGCGGTTGACGCCGAATTGCTGCGACAACTCGACCTCGGTCGGCAGACGGCCGCCGGGGGGAAGCACGCCGGCGCCGATATCCCGTTGCAGCGCCAGCGCGATCTGCCGCCACAGCGCCACGCCCTCCTGGCGCTGCATCTTGCGTCCGCTCGGTTGCCCCGGAAGCCCGGGGGCGTGTGTCATTGCAATGTCATCCATTGGCCCGGCGATCCGTGCGAGTTCGTCTTGACGCTAATCCGGCGGGCGTCTAGTTGTCTAGATGTCCAAATGAATTTCAATGCGGCAAACCAAACCATGTCCGACATTTCCTCCCCCGAACCAGGACGCACCGAACGGCAGCATTGGATGGCGGTGCTGGCCCGCGCCGGGGCCGGCGACATCGCCGCGCGGCTGGCCGACTGTCCCGCTTTGCCGGACTTTCGTCGCCTGCGCGGGCCGGAGACCGGTCTGGTGATGGTGCGCGGCCGCCAGGGCGGCGGCGGGGCGGCGTTCAATTTAGGGGAGATGACCGTCACCCGCTGCACCGTGCGTACCGAATGCGGCCGTACCGGCCATGCCTATGTCGCCGGCCGCGACGCGCGGCAGGCGGAACTCGCCGCCCTCGTGGATGCGCTGCTGCAAGACCCCGTGCGCGCGCCGACGCTGCGCCGGACGGTGATCGAGCCGCTGGCCGACGCACAGCGGGCGCGGCGCGCGCAGACCGTGCGCAAGGCGGCGGCCACCCAGGTGCAGTTCTTCACGCTCGCCACGATGCGGACATAGGGGCGCGCGCATGAACACCGAGATCGACCTTCCCGGCTTTGCCGATCCCGTCGTCGGCGCGCAGGCCAGCTTCCGCGCGGTGCTGGAGGCGATGGCGCGCCCCGGCAGCCTGCATCGCGCCGGGGACGGCCTGACGCCGCCCGCGCCGCTCGACCCCGCCACCGCCGCCGTGCTGCTGACGCTGATCGACGCCGAGACTGCGGTGTGGCTCGATCCGGCGGCCGAGGCCGCGCGCGGCTGGCTGGCGTTCCATTGCGGCGTGGAGTTCGCGGCGGCGCCGGAGCGGGCGGAGTTTGCGCTGGCTCTCGGCCTGCCGCCCCTGGCCACGCTGAACCCCGGCACGCATGAAGGTCCGGAAACCTCCGCCACGCTGATCCTTCAGGTCGCGGCACTGGACCAGGGCGCCGCCTATCGCCTGTCCGGCCCCGGCCTGCGTGTCCCCGCGACGCTGCGGGTGCAGGGGCTGGGCGACGGGTTCCTCGGCTGGTGGCGGGAGAACGCGGCGATCTATCCGNNCGTGCGGATCGAGGAGGGTTAGATGGCCTATGTCGCGGTCAAGGGCGGGGAACGGGCGATCGACAACGCCCATGCCTGGCTCGCCGAGGAACGCCGGGGCGATGTCGCGGTGCCCGAACTCGGCATCGACCAGATTTCCGGCCAACTCGGCCGCGCGGTGGACCGGGCGATGGGCGAGGGTTCGCTATACGACCGCGATCTGGCGGCGCTGGCGATCAAGCAGGCGCAGGGCGATCTGATCGAGGCGGCGTTCCTGCTGCGCGCCTATCGCACCACGCTGCCGCGCTTCGCCCACTCGCTGCCGGTGGAAACCGCTGGGATGACGGTGAAGCGCCGCATCTCCGCCGTGTTCAAGGATTTGCCCGGCGGGCAGTTGCTCGGCCCGACCTACGACTACACGCACCGGCTGCTGGATTTTACCCTGACAGCCGCCGGCGCCGCGCCGCCCGCCGTGCCCGAACAGGTCGCGACGGATGCGGCGGGGGAGATGCCGCGCGTGCATGACATCCTCGGCCACGAGGGGCTGATGGAAGCGGATCTGCCGAGCGATAGCGTCCCCGGCGACCTGACGCGCGAACCGCTGAGCTTTCCCGCCCCGCGCGATGTGCGCTTGCAGGCGCTGGCGCGCGGCGACGAGGGGTTCCTGCTGGCGCTCGGCTACTCCACCCAGCGCGGCTGGGGCGGAACCCACCCATTCGCCGGGGAGATTCGCGCCGGTGCCGTGTCGGTGGAGATCGAGCCGGCGGAACTGGGGTTCGCCATCGATATCGGCGACATCGAATTGACCGAGTGCCAGATGGTCAACCAGTTCAAGGGATCGAAGATCGTGCCGCCGCAGTTCACCCGCGGCTACGGGCTGGTGTTCGGCGCGTCGGAGCGCAAGGCGATGTCGATGGCCCTGGTGGACCGCGCGATGCGCGCCGAGGAACTGGGCGAGGACGTGGTGGCGCCGGCACAGAATGTCGAGTTCGTGCTGTACCACTCGGACAATATCGAGGCGACCGGCTTCGTCGAGCATCTCAAACTGCCGCATTACGTCGATTTCCAGAGCGAGCTGGAAACGGTGCGGCGGATGCGCGCTGAGGTCGAGGCCGGAACGCAGCCGGCGGAGGCGGCGGAATGAGCGCGCGGATGCAAGGCTACAATTTCGCCTATCTGGACGAGCAGACCAAGCGGATGATCCGCCGCGCGCTATTGAAGGCGGTGGCGATCCCCGGGCATCAGGTGCCGTTCGGCTCGCGCGAGATGCCGCTGCCCTATGGCTGGGGCACCGGCGGCATCCAGGTAACCGCTTCCGTGCTCGGCGCGAACGACGTGCTGAAGGTGATCGACCAGGGTGCCGACGACACCACCAACGCGGTGTCCATCCGCCGCTTCTTCGCCCGTACCGCCGGCGTCGCCACCACCACGCATACCGATGCGGCGACGGTGATCCAGACCCGCCATCGCATCCCGGAGAAGCAGCTGCGCGAGGACCAAATCATCGTCTATCAGGTGCCGCAGCCGGAGCCGCTGTTCCGCCTGGAGCCGAGCCGGGCCGAGACGCGGCGCATGCACGGCCTGTCCGATTACGGGCTGATGCATGTGAAACTGTACGAGGACATCGCCCGCTTCGGGCAGGTATCGATCAGCTACGATTATCCGGTGATGGTGAACCATCGCTATCTGATGTCGCCCAGCCCGATCCCCTCGTTCGACAATCCGAAGATGCACATGATGCCGGCCTTGCAGCTGTTCGGCGCCGGGCGGGAGAAGCGCATCTACGCCATCCCGCCGTATACGGACGTGCGCTCGCTGGATTTCGACGACCATCCGTTCCGCGCCACCCGCGCCCCGCACGCCTGCGGTCTGTGTGGCGCGACGGATTCGTATCTGGATGAAGTGGTCACCGACGATCGCGGCGGGCGCCTGTTCGTCTGCTCCGATACCGATCATTGCACCGAACGGCGCGAGACCGGCTGTGTCGGCGCCGAAGGTGTGCCGGAGGCAGCGGAATGAACGACGAAAGCCTGTTGTCCGCGCGCGGCCTGTCGCTGCATTTCGGTGCGATCCCGGCGCTGGTGGATGTGGATGTCGATCTCTGGCCCGGGGAGGTGCTGGCCATCGTCGGTGAGTCCGGCTCCGGCAAGACCACGCTGCTGAACGTGCTGTCCGGGCGGATGGCGGCGGATGCCGGCGTGGTGTGGTACCGCGATCCGGCGGGGCGGCTGGTCGACGTGCATGCCATGCCGGCGCCGGCGCTGCGCACGCTGCACCGCTCCGACTGGGGCTTCGTGCATCAGAACCCGCGCGACAATCTGCGCATGGCGGTGTCCGCCGGCGGTAATGTGGGCGAGCGGCTGATGGCCCAGGGCGCGCGGCACTACGCCAATATCCGTGCCGAGGCGATGCGCTGGCTGGAGGAAGTGGAGATCGACGCCGACCGCATCGACGATCTGCCGCGCACTTTCTCCGGCGGTATGCTGCAACGTTTGCAGATTGCCCGCACCCTGGTCACGCATCCGCGCCTTGTGTTTATGGACGAGCCGACCGGCGGCCTGGATGTGTCGGTGCAGGCGCGGCTGCTCGATCTGATCCGCTCGCTGGTGGCGCGGTTTTCCATCGCGGTGGTGCTGGTCACCCACGACATCGCCGTGGCGCGGCTGCTGGCGCAGCGGATCGTGGTGATGCAGCGGGGCAGGGTGGTGGAGACCGGGCTGACCGATCAGGTGCTGGACGATCCGCAGCATCCCTATACGCAGCTTCTGGTCAGTTCGGTGTTGCAGGCATGACCCAGCCGATCCTGCAGACCGAGGGGTTATCGAAAAGCTTCACGCTGCATCTGCAAGGCGGCGTGCGTATCCCCGTGCTGGCCGACGTCGATCTGACGCTGTTGCCCGGCGAGTGCGTCGCGCTGTCGGGTCCGTCGGGTGCCGGCAAGTCCACGCTGATGCGCAGCCTGTATGGCAACTACCGCGCCGGATCGGGCCGCATCCTGGTGCGCCACGACGGCGCGATGGTGGATATCGCCAGCGCCGATCCGCGCACCATCATCGCGGTGCGGGACCGGACGCTCGGCTATGTCAGCCAGTTCCTGCGCGTGGTGCCGCGCGTGCCGGCATTGGATGTGGTGGCGGAAGTGCTGGTGGGCCGTGGCGTCGCGGTCGCGCGGGCGCGGGACGCGGCGCACGATCTGCTGCTGCGGCTGAATATCCCGCCCCGGCTGCACGCCGTGCCGCCGGCTACCTTCTCCGGCGGCGAGCAGCAGCGCGTCAACCTCGCGCGCGGTTTCATCGGCGCGCATCCGGTGCTGCTGCTGGACGAGCCCACCGCCTCGCTGGACGGGGCCAACAGCGCCGTGGTGATCGAGATGATCCGTCAGGCCAAGGCGCGCGGGGTTGCCATCGTCGGCATTTTCCACGATGCCGAGGTGCGCGACCAGGTCGCCGACCGTTTGTTCCCCGTGATGCCATTGCAGGATGCCGCATGACCGCCGAAACGATTTTTACCAATGCCCGCCTGGTGCTGCCCGATGCGGTGATCGAGGGAACGCTGCTGATGCGCGGGGCGACCATCGCCGACATCGCATCCGGGCGTTCTTCGCTGCCGGGCGCGATCGACCTGGACGGCGATTATCTGATCCCCGGCGTGGTGGACGTCCATACCGATAATCTGGAGCGCCAGGTGCAGCCGCGTCAAAACGCGCGCTGGCCCTCGCGCTCGGCGCTGGTGGCGCATGACGCGCAATGCGCCGCCGCCGGCGTGACCACGGTACTGGATGCGCTCNNGCGCTCTGCCTCGGCGATCTCGGGTTCGACAAGGATCGCATGCGGACCTTCCGCGAGGGCATGGTCGATCTCGATGCGATGCTGCTGAGCGGGCTGCTGAAGTCCGAGCATTTCCTGCATCTGCGCTGCGAGATGCCGGCCGTGGACGTGATCGCCATGTTCGATCCGGTGGCCGATCATCCGCGCGTGCGCATGATCAGCCTGATGGACCACAGCCCCGGCGTCGGGCAATACGCCAATCTGGACCGCTATCGTGAGCTGCGCCGCAAGGAAGGCATGCCGTCGGACTATGTGGAGCGGCGGATCGCCGAGTTGCAGACCCAGCGCGCGCGCCTGCGCAACCCGAACCGCCGCGCGCTGCTGCAACGGGTGGCCAACCTGGACGTGATGCTGGCGAGCCATGACGACCGCACCGAGGAAGAGATCGCCGAGAACCATGCCGACGGCATCCGCATCAGCGAGTTCCCGGTCAGCATGATCGCGGCCAAGGCGGCGAAGGCGCACGGGATGCAGGTGATCGTCGGCGCGCCGAACATCGTGCGCGGCGGCTCGCATTCCGGCAATGTCTCCGCCGCCGAAATGCTGCGCGCCGGCGCGGTGGATGCGTTCGCCTCGGACTATGTGCCGGCGGCGCTGGTGGAAGCGGCGTTCCGCTGCGCCGCCGCCGCCGGGATCGGTCTGCCCGAGGCGGTGGCGCTGGTCACCGACCATCCGGCGCGGATGGCGGGACTGTCGGATCGCGGGCGGCTGGAAGCGGGGTTGCGCGCCGATCTGGTGCGCGTGCGGGTGCATGAAGACCTGCCGGTGCCGCGTCAGGTCTGGCGCGCGGGCGAACGGGTAGCCTGAGCCGTGTTTTCCAACGCGCGGGTGGGCGTGTATTACGCGCCGTTGGCTGACGATCCGTTGTTCGCGGCGGGTGCGCGCTGGCTCGGGCGCGATCCTGAAACCAACGCAACGCTGGCGCAGCCCGATTTGCCCGACATCGGCGGGATCACGGTGGAGCCGCGCGGCTACGGCTTTCATGCCACGCTGAAGCCACCGATGCGGCTGGCGCCGGGCGCGACCTGGCCCGACCTGCTGGACGCCGCCACCGCGCTTGCCGCGCGTCTTTCTCCCTTCGACCTACGCCGCCTCGCGGTGGCCGATCTGTATGGTTTCCTGGCCCTGCGCGAGACCGCGCCCTGTGCGGCATTGCAGGCGCTGGCGGATGCGTGCGTGGAGCATCTGGATGCCTTCCGCGCACCGCCCGGCGAGGACGAACTCGCTCGCCGCCGTCGTGGCAGATTGAGCGCGGAACAGGACGCGATGCTGCTGCGCTGGGGCTACCAGTATGTGTTTTCCACCTGGTTCTTCCACATGACGCTGACGCGGCGGCTGTCGGAGGCGGAGAAGGCGATCTATCGCCCGGCGGCGGAAGCCTATTTCGCCGAAGCCCTGCGCGTGCCTCGGCGGGTGAGCGAAATCTGCCTGTTCACCCAGCCCGCGCCGGGCGCGCCGTTCACGATTGCCGCGCGTCTGACGCTGCGCGGTTGAGCGCCGCGAGGAAGCGGGCAACCCC
>PKWQ01000399.1:6236-12450 GCA_003133265.1 Acetobacteraceae bacterium | reverse complement strand
GGTTTGTCACCGCCGTGCCCACGAATGAGAATGGGGGCGACTCATGCTCGAGCACATGCGAGCAATTGTATAGCAGGAGCGAAAGGATTGGCCACGGCGCGACGATTCCGCGATAGCCACGAGCCTGATCTGCCTTCGCGTCGTAGTGAATCGGGTCGAAGTCCTCGACGGCCAACGCCAGCCGGATGACCGAGAGATATTCGACGGGCACCGTCTCGGCTTCGCCGACCGGTCCGATCATTCTTTCAAGTTCCTGCTGGATGTCTTCTGTCTTCTCCGACGCCGGGTTGCTCATGCTGATCTCCATTGCTTGCGGCGCTGAATTGACACGCGGCCTCACAAACCCGTCCGGTTCTCACGTGACGCCACTCGGACGGTTGCTGTAGCTGGGGTAGTATTCTCCCCGCGTTGGTTTTCGACGTGACAGTCAAGATCGATCAGACATTGCCCACTTTCCCGATACGTGCGCGTGACCCGCCCATGCAGATAAAGCATGTCGCGCGGCATGGTGGAGCCGATGTTTCGGTCAGTGTAACGGACAACCCGCGCATTCCGCCCCACCCACTGGTTGACCACTGACAAGAGGTAGGCGGCTAAGAGCGGTCCGGACAGAATAATGCCGGGTAGGCCCTGAGCCTTTGCGACATATTCGTCGTGATGGAATTCGGAATCGTAGTTGTCTATCGCGCCTGCCCAGCGAACTTGATGACCAACCATCAAGGGCCCCTTGGTGACGACAGGAAATTCCTGGCAATTGTGGAAATCCTCGAAATACAGATCGGGTGGTTCAACCGTCTCTACTCGACGCATGAGATATTCCTTTCTTCGATACCTGGATTGCCGGTCCGTGCAGTTCTTTTCGGTCTTCTCATCTGGTGGACATCAACGGTTTTTCTTCTTAGCCGATGCCATGTTCAAGCGCCCCGCATCACACCACCTTGCGGGCCCGCAGGTCCGCGATCTCCGCCGCACCATACCCAAGCTCGCCCAGCACCGCATCGGTATGTTCCCCAGGCTCCGGCGTCGGGCTGCGCACACTCCATGGCGTCCGGCTGAGCTCGATGGCTTGGCCGATCACCTCCAGCTCCCCCAGCACCTTGTGCGACACCTTCCGCGTGAGCCGCAAATGCTTCACCTGCGGATCCTCGAACACCTCGTTTATTTTGTAGATCGGCCCGGCGGGCACCCCTGCGGCGTTCAGCCGCTCGATCCAATCGGCCGAGGTTCGCCCGCGGGTAATCGCCTCGATCGCCTCATTCAGCGCATCGCGGTTGGTCGACTTGTCCTGCTCGGTGGCGAACCACGGATCGGTCGCCAGATGCGGCGCGTCCAGCGCCTTGCAGCAGCGCTGGTAGATCTCGACCCCCGCCGCGGCGATGTTGATGTAGCCATCCGCCGTGGCGAACAACCCGGTCGGGATGTTGGTCGGATGGTTGTTCCCGGCTTGGCCCGCCACCTCATGCCCGATGGTCCAGCGCGCGGCCTGGAAGTCCAGCACGGCGATCTGAGCGGCAAGCAGGGAAGATTGCACCCATTGGTCTTCGCCCGACTGCTCGCGTTCGAGCAAGGCGATCAGGATGCCCATCGCGGCGAAGATGCCGGAGGTCAGGTCCGCCAGCGCGATCCCGATCCGCATCGGCCCCTGGCCCGGCAGGCCGGTGATCGACATCAGCCCGCCCATGCCCTGCGCGATCTGATCGAAGCCCGGCCGATCCCGATAGGGGCCGTCCTGGCCGAAGCCCGAGATGCTGGCATAGACTAGCCGCGGGTTGGTTTTCCGAAGCGTCTCGTAATCTATGCCCAGGCGGAACTTCACGTCCGGCCGATAGTTCTCCACCAGCACGTCGGCCCGTTCGACCAGGCGCTTCAGGATCGCCAGCCCTTCGGGCGCCTTCAGGTTCAGCGTCAGGCTCCGCTTGTTGCGGTGCAGGTTCTGCACGTCCAGACCGTGTCGATCCTGGCCCAGACTGTCGCCCTCTGGCGACTCGATCTTGATGACGTCGGCGCCCTAGTCCGCAAGCTGACGCACGGCCGTGGGGCCGGCGCGCACGCGTGACAGATCGAGCACCTTGATGCGAGCGAGGGGACCTGCGGGTGGGGTGTCGTTCATGAAGCCTCCATGTCGTGCATAACCCCGCGCCGGAAATCCGCGTCGGTATTGAATTGTGTCGTCAAACAGGTCGATCAGGTCTCGGGCGAGCCCACCGGGCGGGAGGTCTGAGGAGCGGCAGAACAGAAAACGTACACAAACTCATTCTCCCGCCTCGTCGACACCGGCTGTCTGCGGGTCGCGCAGTGTCGTCGCAGGCGTGTCCTTCTACCTCATCCGACCATCGTTTCTTGCACAACTTGAGGCGAACGGCTTGGCGACTCGTGGTACCGGCAGCTTAGAACGTCGGCGACGAGCCTTACGGTGTTAGCCGAAACGGCGGTCGCGGTTGAAAGCGATTTGACAGCGCGGCCAGCGCCAGACGCAGTCGCAGCAGGAGCGGACCAAGTTCGGCCGGCAGATCCGCAACCTACTGGAGCTGATCAAGGACGGCTACGGCAGCCCGGCGATGGCGCGGGAGTTGCGCGGCAACCTTGCGGCGTTCCTCTACCTGCCGGAGACGGAGGATGCGGCAGATACGAGAACGACCGCGCCCCGAAAGGGGAACGGCCATTCTGGAGAAGCAGTGGGAACGTTGGTTGCGGGGAAGGGAAACCACCGACAGTTGACTCCGGTGATGGTGCTTTGCTGACCAAACAGCATGGTTGCGGGGTGCTCCGGTCGGGGGCTAACCTTTCGTGTGTGGTGCCGGTCTCGCCGTCCAGTCGGTGAATTCCGGCTCAGCACGAAGGGCTTCGATCTTGCCTGACAAGACCCCGCCGATCGAGGCAGTCCGTCCCAAGACGGTCCCTGCCCGCCATGCCGCCAGCCTGATCGTGCTGCGCCGGCGCGCCGGGTGCGAGCCCGAGATGCTGATGGGTATGCGCGGCGCAGGGCACAAATTTTCGCCGAACCGGCTGGTGTTTCCCGGCGGCGCGGTCGATCGTGCCGACCTGCGGGCCCAGGCATTGACCCCGCTTGAGCCGGCAACCCGCCGGCATTTGGAAAAGGCTGCCAATCCCCTTCTCGCGCACGGAACAGGCGTCGCGGCGGCGCGCGAGCTCCTGGAGGAGACAGGGCTTTCGCTCGGCGAACCGCCGGCGCTGGATGGGCTCGCCTATCTCTGCCGGATGGTGACGCCGTCGCCACGCCCGATACGGTTCAATGCGCGGTTCCTGGTGATCGAGGCCGAGCGCGCCAGTGGCCGCATCGGCGGCGACGGTGAGCTGGAACAGCTCGGCTTCGTCGTGATCGCCGAGGCGCTGGCGTTCGATCTCGCGCCACCGACACGCCGGGTGATCGACTACCTGCTCACCTGGCTGGCGCTCAGCCCGGACGAGCGGGCCGCGCGCGATACCACGCCGGCGTACTACATGCGGAAGTGGCGACAGGAATAGACGCGCCCAGCCGCACGAAACAGTTGAGGAACCGCCATGATGGCCGAACACGCGCTCAGCGAGCCAGTTGCGCGATGATCTTGCTCCAGGTTTCGTCGCAAACTGCGCTCCGTGGAAGGACATGCCCTATCGTGATCTTGGCCGCAGCCTTGGCACGCTGGACACCCTGATCGAGATGCTCAAAGTCCAGGTACTCCCCTCCTTCCGTTAGTTCGGATGCGGCCTCGGCTGTGCTGACCTTAGCGATCTCCTCATCGGACAGCAGCTTCAAGATAGTGTCGCGAGCAACATGCTCGGCGCGTTTGGCATCTGTCATGATTATCTCCGATCAGCTCTTGCGAGAGAGCTTGCGAGAGAGTTAGCAGCACCAGCGGGGAAAAAGTTCAATCCCACTCAGCCGAGTTTCCGCAGATTGATCCCCAACTGGCGTAAATCATAGGCATTTTTGGAACTGGCTGGAAGCCCAGATGGGAGGTGCAGCCAGCTACCGGCTTTCGGGGCATCCCGAATAGCGCTCCTGACCCTTCCTGTAGCGCACTTGCGTATTCCAACGGAAGGCAGCCGGTGATTGCACGAAAGCGCTGCGCGGTAAGTTGAATCTGACGTCGACGGTGGTGCCTTCTGCCTGAGAGGATACTGGGTTGTTCTTGCCGCCGCGCGGCTGCATGGCGACGATGCGACGGTGCCGGTTCTGGCCATACGCCATCGCCTGCCGGCCCGTTGAATTGATCTAGATCATAGCGCCGCGCAGCCCTTCCTGATACGCGTATTTTTGATCGGAAGAGGATGCCCCCCTCGGTTCTGATACTGAGGACGTATTCGATCAGCGCCCGCACGGAATGCGAGTTAGAGGTAATATCCTCGGGCAAACCCTCAACCAGTGGATCAAGGAGAGATCGATGTCACAGACACCAAGTCCCGCGGCGACGAGCGGCGTCGAGATGATGAAGACGGTCAAGGCGCAATTGGACAAGGCTCCGGCTGGGCCGAAGAAGGATGCGGCGCACAAGAACTGCGTAGCGGCCGAAACGGCGCTGAAGGCGCACGACGAAAAGGGTTGCATCGCGGCCCTCAAGCAGGCGCAGGCGGCGCTCCACTAGACGCGAGCCAAGTGAGCGAGCTCGCGCCTGGCGCGAGTTCGCGGTCTCGTTCCTGCGGTGCTGGATGCGTACCCGGGCGTTGACCCGGCTCGGAACCAAAATGGGGGTCACAATGGACTGGAACCGCGTTGAAGGAAGCTGGAAGCAGATCAAAGGGAAAATCAAGGAACAGTGGGGCAAGCTAACCGACGATGATCTCGATGTCATCAATGGCCGCCGCGATCAGCTTGAGGGTAAAATCCAGGAGCGTTACGGCCATACCAAGGACAAAGTCCGTAAAGAAGTGGACGATTGGTACACGGCGCAACGATGGTAACCTCGATCTGCTATTGACATGCCTTTAACTGGGATCTTCCCCGCGAGAAGTCAGAGCTGATAAATCGTCGCGTTGTCGGGTGAGCCTCCCGCTCGACGGGACCCGGGGCGGACCGCGTCGAAAGCATCGCGAGAATCGTCGCGAGCAACACATGCGCGCTCACGAATGCCAGCGCGGATGATGACGGGTCAAAGTCCCGAGCGGCCATTACCATATTGCGATGTGCATGAACACGAGGACACTGACCACAGCAAGATGGCGAAGCCGCCAAACATGAGACGGACGGTTCTGTCGCAAGTTTTTGCGCGGCACCGCCTCACTGTGCGCTTGATGGCAGTGATCGCCCAGGAAGAGCGAGAGATGATCGCCGCACGCACCAAGGCAGCGCTTGCCGCATCGAAGGCAAGGGGCGTGAAACTCGGAGAGTGGCGTGGAGGCCCCAAGGTTGACCCGCACAAGGGCGCTGCCGCTGTCCAGAAGGCCGCTGATGCCTTTGCACAGCGTATCGGGACGGATGGGTAGCGGGGATGCGTCAAGCTGGCCTAAGCCTCGCCCAGACCGCCGCAGAGCTGCAAGCAGCGGGGGTTATGACGCCACGAGGCGGCGCCTGGACGGCAACGGCCGTGCGGAATGTCCTGAACCGCCTGAGATGAGTTTGTTCCCCACTGACATAGCCAGGGGTGCGTTATAGGCGGCTGGACCTCGGCACCGCACAGCTCAAGCCTCGTTTTCCGCACCCAGGGGCGCTGACGGCATGACGCCACTTCAGCGCCCAGCCGCCTAATGCCTCAGACGCTCCTGGACGCGTCACGATCTGTCGGGGCTTGAGTTTGGAGTCTTATTTAGCACCAATTTAGCGCGGTCTTATCCGGACACGCTTTTCTTGTAAGAGGGGCAAAACCCCGGGCACCGGGTTGATTTTGCTTCCGCGACGCGGCGTATTCTGAATCTATGAGTGCATGTCTCCGCCCCCTGATTTGAGTGCGCTTTCACCGACCGAGCTGCGCGATCTTGTGATCGCGCTGTTGACGCGGGTGACCGAATTGGAGCGAACCGTTACCGCCCACCATGACGAGATCGCGCGGCTGAAGGGGTTATCGGGACGCCCCACGATCAAGCCCAGCGGGATGGAGGCGGCAACGCAGCCAAAGCCCCCGGCCGGGAAGGGCAAGCACCGAGTCAGCGGCGGCAAGAAGACGGCGCGTCGGGTCATTCATCACGACCAGGTGCTCAAGGCGGCACCACCGCCGGGCTCGCGCTTCAAGGGCTATGAGAGTTTCGTGGTGCAGGACCTGGTGTTCCGCCCCCACGT
>PKWQ01000399.1:0-6146 GCA_003133265.1 Acetobacteraceae bacterium | reverse complement strand
GACGTGCTGCGCGCGGGCCTGACCGATGCCGCCTGGATCAGCGTCGATGACACCGGTGCGCGGCACAAGGCGGCCAACGGCGTGTGCACCCAGATCGGCAACGACCATTTCACCTGGTTCGGCACCACCGCCAGCAAAAGCCGGCTCAACTTCCTCGATCTGCTCCGCGCCGACGAACGTGCGGACCATGATCGCGGCATTCCTGCCCCCCGTGGGCTTCGGAAACACCCTGCCGCTGTTGCTGCCCCAGGTGCCAAACCATGAGGCGCGCCCCTACCGGGATTTTGCGCCGCTGTTGCTGGCCAACCTCAACGCACTGATCTTCGATTATGTCGCCCGTCAGAAGGTGCAGGGCCAGCACCTCAATTTCTACATCGTCGAGCAACTCCCCTTCGTTCCGCCCGAAGCCTTCTCCCGACGTTTCGGCACCAGGACTGCCGAGGCGATCATCCGCGAAGACGTGCTGCGCTTGATCTACACCGCGCAGGACATGACCGGCTTCGCCGCCGACCAAGGCCATGCCGGCCCGCCCTTTCCCTGGGACCCGGAAGATCGGCTGCGCCGCCGCGCCCGGCTGGACGCGCTGTTCTTCCACCTCTACGGCCTGGACCGCGATGAAGCCGATTACGTGATGCGCACCTTTCCGATCGTGCGCGAACAGGAACAAGCCGCCTATGGCGGCCGCTTCCGCACCCGCGCCCTGGTCCTGGCCTACATGGCGGCCCTGAGCGCCGGGAACCCGGATGCAAATGTGGTGGGGTAGCGGTCGCACTTCGCTGCCGTTCGCCGACATTCAACCCGTTGTGCAAATACCGAATGAACCGGAGTTCTAAACCGACGCTACGCCGGCCTCGGAATCAGCCTTTACCCCGATCTCGCATTGAATTCCGTCACGATCACACAGGCCGCCGCGCCGCGGAGCAGCCTGACCTTCCTGCTCGTCGGCGCCGGTGCGCTGATGCCCCTGATCCTTGGCTACACTGGATATTCCTATTGGGCGTTCCGCGGGAAAATTGCCCCCGGCGATGGCTACGATTGAGGATCCTGGGTGTTTTCCGAGTCTGCCAGCGATGGTGCGCCGGGAATAGGCTGCCTCTCGCCATGGTGGGCCACGGTGGCTCCCGGGGGGCCAGACGACCGCGCACCCTCGATGTTCGAACAATCCGAGACCAAGACACCAGTCCCCGATTGGTTAGTAGCTTTCTCGACGCACCCGAGCAACAGGAGGCTTCATGGCCGAGAACAAGCCGACCCAAAATCCGGACGAGCCGCCACTGTCGATCGAGGTTGCCGACCCTCCCGGCGAACCCGAGGAGCCCGAGCCACGCGAGACCCAGCGCCCTGCGCCGCATGTGTGTGCCGGGCGCCGGCCGCTCTTCAGGCACTGACCGGCCCGCTCGCCCCTCATATGACGAGGCGTCGGCCGTTGATGAACAAAGACTGCGGGATGGGCATTCCCGACGGCAAGAGGACATGACGGCTATCGCACGCGCGGTCGCAATTCTTTCAGAGGGAAACGAAGATATGGACGAGAGGACGACGAAGCAGGAGAAGCTCGCGAAGCCGCATGCGACGTTCGACGCGCCGCAGGAGGTCGTCATTGATCCCGTGCTGTCGAAGCGTCAGAAGATCGATGTGCTCGACGCGCTCGAACAGGACGCCCGCCAATTGTCGATCGCCGCCTCGGAGGGCATGACCGGCGGCGAACCGACCGGGCTGCGTGAAGTCCTCGACGCCAAGGACACGCTCGCCTTGCCGCCGGTCGATCAGGCCTATGGCATTGTCCTGAAGGACCTGCAGGCCAAAGCGAAGGCAGGCGGATCGGGCGAGGGCCGCGCCGCGGCCGAGAAGGCCCTCGCGGCGCTCGTCGCCGAGCAGCGTCCGGCTGGGTTGCGCGCAGCCGATGCCGCCGCGGCATCGGCTTCGAGCGGCGAACCGGCCCCTGGGTCGGCCGCCGAACGAGAACTGGAGGAGAGGTTGGAGGAGCTCGATCCGTGACCGACAGCGATGGCGGGGCGGCACCGGCTGACGCGGCGTCCGACCAGCACTTCATGCGCCGCGCCATCGTGCTCGCCCAGGCGGCGCGTCACAGCCCCGGCCGATCGCCGATCGGCTGTGTCATCGTTCTGGACGGGACGGTGGTCGGACAGGGCTGCAACGAGGTCGGTCTGTCATGCGACCCGACCGCCCGCGCCGAAATCGTGGCGATCCGACGCGCGACCGGTGGCCTGGCGACGACCGAGCTTCGCGGCGCCACGCTCTACTCGACGCTGCAGCCTTGCGGCATGTGCACGATGGCATCCATCTGGGCCAGGGTCGGCAGGATCGTCTGTGGTGCCGAGCGGCATCAAGTCCACAGCATGTATTTCGAGGACCGGCATCTCGATGCAGCTGATTTCCTGGATGATGCGTTTCGCAAGCACGTTCCGATGACAAGCGGCGTGCTCGGCGAGGAATGCAGCTTGCTGTATTTCAAGCCCGGCGATGCCGTGCCGCTGGCGGAGCAGGGCAATGTGTGACGTGCTCGCATTGCCCTGAGCGCCGATGGCGCCGGCGAGCGAGAAGGTTATTGCAACGGCACCGATGTTCGTCCGGCGTGGTCATGCCGTCCTGAGTAGATTCCGATGCTGCCGCGGGAGATGAGCGACGAATAGCCTCCACTCACCGCTTCTTCGGCCGGGATCGCGTGCGCGCGGAGGTGCGATGCTCCGCAGGAGAGTTTGTATTGCAATCAGTCAAGTTGGTATCCGTGGCCACCGCGGTGCCGCCGCACGGCATCGCGCAGCGCGACGTCGCGGCAGCCGCACATCGCGCATTCGGCGCTCGCTTCGGCGATTTCGACCGGCTGGCGCGGGTGTTCGAGACGTCCGGGATCATCCAGCGCTACGCTGTCCGTCCGCTTGAATGGTACTTCGAGCCACTGGGTTGGCCGGAACGGAGCGCCGCCTATATTGACGGTGCCACCGCCTTGTTCGTCGACGTCGCGACCAAGGCACTCGAGTCCGCGGGCCTCCTCGCAAGCGAGGTTGATGCGGTCGTGACGGTTTCCTCGACGGGCATCGCCACCCCGAGCATCGAGGCGCGGGCGGCCGGGCAGATCGGGTTTCGCGCCGACATCGAGCGCGTGCCGGTGTTCGGTCTCGGCTGCGCCGGCGGGGTCTGCGGGCTGTCCATCGCCTCCCGGCTGGCGCAATCCCGGCCGGGCAGCGTCGTGCTGCTGGTCACCGTCGAGCTGTGTTCGCTGGCGTTCCGGCTCGACACCCTCACCAAGGCGAACATCGTGGCCACGGCGCTGTTCGGCGACGGCGCGGCGGCCTGCGTGCTGCGGTCCGGCGAGGCCGGAATCGCATCCGTCGAGATGAGCGGCCAGCACATGTGGCCCGACACGCTCGGCATGATGGGCTGGTCGATCGACGCCCAGGGTTTCGGCGTGATCTTCGACCGCGCCATACCGCCGTTCGCAGAGACCCATATGGCGCCGGCGGTCTCGGACATTCTCGGCCGGGCCGGCCTCTGCCTGGGCGATGTCGATCGCCTTGCCTTCCATCCCGGCGGCAAGAAGGTCGTCACCGCCCTGGAGCGCGCCTTCGCGCTTGAGCAGGGAACGCTGGACCACGAGCGTGACGTCCTGGCGGAATACGGTAACATGTCGGCGCCCACGGCCCTCTTCGTCCTTGAACGCGTCATCGGCGCCGGCCTGCCGGCGCGCACCTTGCTGACGGCCATGGGCCCGGGTTTCACCTCCTGCTGCGTGTCGTTGCAGCGCGCCGCGTGACACAAGCCGTTGTCCTGCTGGCGTTCGTCACGGCCGAGCGGCTTGGCGAGTTATGGCTGGCGCGGCGCAACACGATGGCCCTGCTGGCCAGCGGTGCGCGCGAGGTCGCGCCGGGCCACTATCCGCTGATCGTCGCGCTGCACACGGTCTGGCTGGCGGGACTATGGGTGTTCGGCAGGAGCGGAGCGTTCGATCCTGGCTGGCTGACGATCTTTCTGGGCCTTCAGGTGCTGCGGTTCTGGACCCTGATGACGCTGGGACGGCGCTGGACGACGCGTATCATCGTGCTCCCCGGCGCGAAACTGGTAACGGAGGGGCCTTACCGCTTCACGACGCATCCTAACTACCTCGTCGTCGTCGGCGAGATCGCCGTGCTGCCTCTCTGCCTAGGCCTGCCGTGGTATGCGCTCGCCTTCTCGGCGGCCAACGCGGCGGTGCTCAGCATTCGTATCCGGGCGGAGAATGCCTCGCTGCATGCCACACGCGATGCCGCCGGCGTCTGACCCGGATGCACCCCGGTCTCTGACGACTGGGACCTGGGTCGGCTTCGCCACCATGTGCATCGGCATGTTCATGGCGATCCTCGACATCCAGGTCGTCGCCACATCGCTGCCGACGATCCAGGGCGCGCTCGGCATACCCGCGGACCAGATGAGCTGGGTGCAGACCGCCTATCTCATCGCCGAGGTGATCGCGATCCCCCTCACCGGGTTGCTGACGCGGATGCTGAGCATGCGCTGGCTGTTCGTGCTGGCGATCGCGGTCTTCACCCTGGCCTCGCTGGGCTGCGCGGCCAGCGGCAGCTTCGCCGGCCTGGTGGCCTGGCGGATAGTGCAGGGCTTCTCCGGAGGAACCCTCATCCCGGCCGTGTTCTCCGCGGTGTTCCTGCTCTTCCCGGCCCGGCGGCAGGGCGTCGCCACCATGCTCGCCGGCGTCCTGGCGGTACTGGCACCGACCGTCGGGCCGGTGGTAGGCGGCTGGATCACCGAGACCTATTCATGGCACTGGCTGTTTCTCGTCAACGTCCTCCCCGGCCTCCTGTCCGCTGCCCTGGCGAGCGTGCTGCTCCCGAAGGCCGCGCTCCGGCTGCAGGAGGTCCGCACGCTCGACCTCCCGTCCCTGGCCATGATGGCGGCAGCGCTGGCCGCTTTGGAAATCGCCCTCAAGGAAGCGCCGGCCCGCGGCTGGACCGCGGGCCTCGTGGTCGGGCTGCTGGTACTCAGCGTCGCGAGCCTCGCCGGATTCGTCGGGCGGACCCGCAGGGCGCGCCACCCCATCGTCGATCTCGGCAGTTTCGCTCATCGCAGCTTCGCGATCGGCTGCGTGCTGAGCTTCGTTCTGGGGATCGGGCTGTTCGGTTCGGTCTACCTGATGCCGGTCTTTCTCGCCTTCGTCCGGCACCACAACGCACTGGAGATCGGGACGATCATGCTGGTCACCGGCACGGCGCAGCTGGTGATGGCGCCTGTCGCGGTCGTCCTCGAGCGGCGGCTTGGCGCGCGTCTCCTGACCGCGGTGGGGTTCGGACTGTTCGCGCTCGGCCTCGGGCTCAGCGCCTGGCAGACGCCACAGACCGATTTCGCCGGCATGTTCTGGCCGCAGGTCGTTCGCGGCCTCGCGATCATGTTCTGTCTTCTGCCGCCGACACGCCTGGCGCTCGGCAACCTGGAGCCGAGCCGCGTTCCCGACGCGAGCGGCCTGTTCAACCTGATGCGGAACCTTGGCGGCGCTATTGGCATCGCCCTGATCGACACGGTGATCTACAGCCGCTCGGCGACGCACGCTGCCGAGATCACGCGCAGGCTGCTGGCGGGCGACACCGAAACCGCGCATTACATCGGCCTCCCGCTCGAACAATTCGCCGCTGGCAACTTGCTCGACGCCGCCACCCAGGTTCTGGTGCTGCCGCTGATCGAGACGGCCGCATTGGCCCAGGCCATCAATGACGCCTGGGGGATGATCGCGGCGCTGACGATCGCGGCGCTGATTTGCGTGCCGTTCGCCAAACGGTCGCCGGAACAGCCCGCGGGGCCGGCTTCCTAGCCCGGCGGTCCGTATGCCATGGGAGCTCGTCCGTTCACAGCTATGACGCAGCGTGATGTCTGCATGTTACGGTGCCGCCATGAGCACCGACCCAGATCGAGCACCACACGGCGACGGTCGTGAGCGTGAACCGGCAAGACCGGAAGCGCCGACGCGCGACCGCGTGGTCATGGAAGCGCTGGTTGCCAGGTCGAAGGACGCCATTGCTCGGACCGAGAAACTGCTGAAGACAGTGAGACCCGTCGCAGCCAAAAGGAAGGAATAGTGCACGGCGCCCAAGACATTCCTGCGCCGGTGCCACTCCATCACTGCCGGACAGGAGCATTGC
>PKWQ01000276.1 GCA_003133265.1 Acetobacteraceae bacterium | reverse complement strand
CAGCGTCTTGCCGCCGCCGGTGGGCGCGATCAGCAGGACGGAAGCGCCGGCGCGCGCCGCGTCGAGCATGGCGAGCTGGTGCGCACGCGGGGTCCAGCCGCGGGCGGCGAACCACTGGGCGAAGGGCGCCGGCAGCGCGGTTGCCGGTGTCGGACGTGTGGGGTGTTGGATGCCGTGCCGGCCCGTCTGCATGATCGGCTAAAGATAGTCGGTGCGGCCCCGCCGGCAATGCGCTGGTAATGGCGGAGCCGGTCATGCCAGACGAGCGTTGACCGCGCCCCGCGCGCGTGCTGCGCTTCGCCCGACCGGCCGCCACAGACACAACCATACCAGGGGAAAACGCATGCAGCTCGTTCAGAACGCCGCCAAACGCAAGATGCAGGCGGGCGGGGTAGCGCTCGGTTTCGGTGTGCATCATCTGCGCACCGCCGCGGTGCCGTTGCTGGCCAGGGCCAGCGGGCATGACTGGCTGTTCATCGACACCGAGCACGGCGCCTTTTCGGTGCAGGAAGCTACCCAGCTCTGCATCGCCGCGCTGCCGGTAGGCGTGACGCCGATCGTGCGCGTCTGCGCCGGGGCGCTGGACGAGGGCACGCGGGCGCTGGACAACGGCGCGCTCGGCATCGTCGTGCCGCATGTGGACACGGCGAAGGAAGCCAGGCGGATCGCCGAGGCGTTCCACTATCCGCCCGCCGGGCATCGCAGCTGGGGCGGCCCGCCGGCGATCTATGGCTTCCAGCCGCCGCCCGCCGTGGAGGCGCAGAAGGCGGTGAACGCCGAGATCCTGGTGGTGGCGATGATCGAGAGCCCGGAAGCAGTGGCGAATGTCGATGCGATCGCTGCGGTGCAGGGGATCGACGTGCTGTTGATGGGCACCTCCGATCTGACGGCGGAGCTGGGCATTTCCGGCCAGATCGGCCATCCGCGCGTGGTCGAGGCCTATCAGAAGACGATCGACGCGGCGCGCAAGCATGGCAAGTTCATGGGCATGGGCGGGGTGTACGATCAGGAGAACGCCGCGCGCTATATCTCCATGGGCGCGCAGTTCATCCTGTCCGGCTCGGATCACAACTACATCCTGGCCGGCGCCAATGCGCGCAGCACGTTCCTGCGCTCGATCAAACCGGCGCCGGCGGCGGTGGCGGCCGAGCCGAAGAAGAAGGGCAAGGGCAAAAAATAACCACCAACGGCGGCAGACATGCGCGCGATGGTGCCGCCTGATCGGTGACGCCTGATCGGGGACGTGGAGCCTGGGCGTCCTTCAGTGCGCCTGGCCGAGATAGGCGGCGCGGACCGCCGGGTCGTTCTTCAGGGTCGCCGCCTCGCCCGAGGCGGTCAGCCTGCCGTTCTCCAGCACGTAGCCGAAATCCGCGACATCGAGTGCCGCCGCGGCGAACTGCTCGACCAGCAGCATGGTGATGCGCTGCGCTTTCAGCCGGGCGATGGTGGCGAACACCTCTTCCACCAGCTTCGGCGCCAAGCCCATCGATGGCTCGTCCAGCAGCAGCACCTCGGGGCTCAGCATCAGCGCGCGGGCCATCGCCAGCATCTGCTGCTCGCCGCCCGAGAGCGTACCGGCCAACTGCTCGCGCCGTTCGGCCAGGCGGGGAAAGATGTCGAACATCCGCCCCAGGTCGCGCTGCACATCGCCGCGCCCGCGTCCGCGCCCGCGCGTGCCGGTCAGGCGGGTGAACGCGCCCAGCAGCAGATTGTCGGCGACCGACAGCGCCGGGAACACCCGGCGCCCCTCCGGCGAGTGCGCCATCCCGCGCCTGGCGATCTCGTGCGAGGCCAGCCCGGTGATGTCGGCGTCGCGCAGCAGGATGCGGCCGGACTGCGGCCGGATCATCCCCGACAGCGCCCGCAGCGTGGTGGTCTTGCCGGCGCCGTTCGAACCGATCAGCGTTACCAGCTTGCCCTCGGGCACGCTCAGCGACAGCTCGTGCAGCACCTCGACCTTGCCGTAGCCGGCGACGAGTTTCTCGACCTTCAGCATGTTCCCGTCTCCGCTCTCAGGCCGCCGCGGCGTTGCTGCCGCCGAGATAGGCAGTGATCACGCGCTCGTCCGCCTGCACCTCGGCGGGGCGGCCCTCGGCGATCTTCTGGCCGAAATCCAGCACCGTGACGATGTCGCAGACGCTCATCACCACGTCCATGTGGTGCTCGATCAGGATCAGGGTGACGCCGTGGTCACGGATCTTGCGGATGATGTCCATCAGTTCGCGGATGTTCGGCGCGGTCAGCCCGGCGGCGGGCTCGTCGAGCAGCAGCAGTTTCGGATCGAGCGCCAACGCGCGCGCGATCTCCAGCATGCGTTGCTTGCCGTAGGGCAGGTTGCGGGCTTCCTCGTTGGCCAGCGCTTCCAGCCCGACGAAACCCAGCAGGCTGGCGGCGCGCACGCGGGCGGCGGCTTCCTCGCGCCGGGCGCGCGGGCTCGCCACCGTCACGTCCGCCACGCTACCGGCGTAGGTGTGGTGCAGGCCGACCATGACGTTCTCGATCAGGGTCAACTCGCCGAACAACTGCACATTCTGGAAGGTGCGCGCGATGCCGCGCCCGGCGATGTCTGGCGGCTTGTGTCCGGTGATCGCCTCGCCCTCGAAAACGACCTTGCCCTCGGTCGGCGTATAGATGCCGGTCAGCACGTTCATCATCGTGCTCTTGCCCGAACCGTTCGGCCCGATCAGGCCGTGGATGGTGCCCGGCATCACCGCTAGATCGACCCGATCGAGCGCGCGCAGGCCGCCGAACTGCATCACCACCTGATCGACCTGCAACAATGGGCGTCCCGCCGCGACGCGCGGGGCGTTCTCCACCCAGGCATGCGCATCGTTCCCACGCACCTCGGTTTCGACGCGGGCGCGCGCCAGATCGGGCCTGATATGGCCCCCGATATGGCCAATGATCGGGCGAATGAAACCGAAGATGCCGTCGGGCAGATAGTAGACGACGAACAGGATCATCATGCCGAACACGGTCAGCTTGTAGTCCGTGATCTTTTCCAGCAGCAGGGAAAACACGAAGAAGCCGGCACAGAGCGCGACCGGAACAGCGGTGCGCAGCCGCGTCTCGGGATTGCGGAGCATCGAGATGCCGCCGGCAATCACCGCCACCGCGGCGATCGTGCCGGCGATGATGCGGAACAGCTCGATGTCGGCGAGCAGGTTAGGCAGGAACACCAGGATCGCGGCACCGAGGATCGGCCCGACGCGGGACTTGCGTCCGCCCATCGTCACCGCCAGCAGGAAGGTGATGGAGAGATCGAAACTGAAATTGTTCGGCGCGATATACTGTTCCGAATAGGCGAACAGCACGCCGGCAAGTCCGGCGAAGCCGGCGCTGATGACGAAGGCCAGCACCTTGTGTTTGTAGACGCCGACCGCCATGCAGTCCGACGCGATCGGGCTGTCGCGCAGCGCCTCGAACGCGCGGCCATAGCGCGACGCCAGCAGCCGGCTGATCACCACCAGGGTCAGCAGCAGCGCGACGATCACGACGTAGTAGAATTCCACATTGCGCAGCCGCGCCAGCGACATGTCGAAGATCGGAATGGTCTCGCTCCATTCCCGCAGGTCGACGAACAGCGGCAGTCGCAGCGCGATGCCCATCGGGCCGTTGGTCAGGAAGGTCATCTCGTTGATCAGGATCTGTACGATGGTGCTGAAGGCGAGCGTCACCATGGCGAGATAGGGGCCGGTCACGCGCAACGCCGGCAGTGCCAGGATGGCGCCGAACAGGGCGGCGATGAGGATGCCCACCGGCAAGGCCGGCAGGAAGCCCCAGCCGAGCTGGAAGGCGAACACGCCGGCGGTGTAGGCGCCGATGCCGAACAGGGCGGAATGACCGAGCGAGACCTCGCCGGTGTAGCCGAACACCACATCCAGCCCGAGGGTCACGATCGAGTAGATCGCGATCACCGTCACCAGATGCAGGTAGTACGGACTGGTGAACACGAAGGGAAAGACCAGCAGCGCGGCGATGCCCAGCAGCTTGAGGAGCGTATTGATCGACATCGCCTCAGACCTTCTTGATCGAGGCGCGGCCGAACAGGCCGGACGGCTTGAACGATAGCACCAGCAGCAGCAGCACCAGGCCGGGCACGTCCTTGTAGCCGGTGGAGAGGTAGTAGCCGGTCAATGTCTCGGTGATGCCCAGGATCAGCCCGCCGACCACGACGCCGAAGCCGCTGGACAAGCCGCCGATGATCGCCACGGCAAACGCCTTCAGGCCCAGCGCGCTGCCCATCGACGCGCCGGTCAGCGTGACGGGCGCGACCAGAACGCCGGCGAAGGCGGCGGTCATGGACGACAGGGCATAGGAAAAGGTGATGACCAGCGACGTGTTGATGCCCATCAGCCCGGCCGCCTCACGATCGTTGGCGGTGGCCACGACCGCCTTGCCGAAGATCGAGCGGCGATTGAACAGTTCCACCAGCAACATCATGCCGATGGCGCCGATGACGATGACGATCTCCATCGGCAGCACGTTCACGCCCGCGAAACTCAGCGGCGCCTCCGGCAGCGGCGAGGGGAACTTCATTGCATCGCGCCCCCAGATGTTCTCGGCCAGATTCTTGAAAATGATGCCGAGCGCGATGGTGGCCATGATCCAGCCGGATTCGGACTTGGTCTTGATCGCCTGGCGCACGCCCAGCCGCTCCACCACCGCGCCCTGCAGCAGGCCGAAGGCGAGCACCACCGGCAGCATGAGCCAGTATCCGGTGAAGGCCACCACGGTCAGCCCGACCAGGGAGCCGAGCATCAGCGCCTCGCCCTGGCCGAAATTGAGCGTCTTCGAGGTGGCGAAGGTCAGCTGATAGCCGAAGGCGATGACGCCATAAATCATGCCGACAGCGATACCGCTGACGATCAGCTGAGCGAGAATCTGCATGAAAGGCGCCTCCAGGATAGATGAACCCTGTCCCATCCCGGTGACACCGGGATGGGACAGGGCGCTCCCGATCGGTGAGGATCAGTTCTTTGCCTTGACGCGCAGCGCCTTGTCGCCGGCGAGGTCTTCCGCGTGCGCGACCACGACGCGGCCGGCCTTGACCACGCCGAACACCGGGATGTTGGCGGTGATCGCCTCGTGGTCGGTGGCGGTGAAGGGATGGTCGTAGGTGGTGACGACGCCCTCGACCTTGGTTTGCAGGTTCTCCAGTGCGGCGCGGATTTTCGCCCCGTCGGTGGATTTCGCCTGGGTGATCGCGGCGGCCAGCAGATAGACGCTGTCATAACCCTGGGCGGCGGAGACCGGCGAGGGGATGCGATCGACCTTGTAGGCGGCCTGGTAGGCAGCAATGAACGCCGTGCGCTTGGGCGTGGTCGGCGCCTGGATGAAGGTTTCCGGCATCAACGCGCCGTCGCCATTCGGCCCCGCGTTGTCGATGAAGGTGGCCATCGACAGCGTCCAGCTGCCGATCATCGGCAGTTTCCAGCCGAGCTTCGCCATGCCGTTGGCGATCTGCGCCAGCTCCGGCCCGATGGCATAGGTCAGGATGACATCGGCCCCGGCCTGCTTGGCGCGCAGCAGCTGCGAGGTCATGTCGGTATCGCCGATGTTGAACTTCTCTTCCGCAACCGGCTTGACGCCCCGGGCGGCGAGCGCCTTTTCCAGGTCCTCGCGGCCTAGCTGGCCGTAGTTGGTAGAATCCGCGAGGATGGCTGGCTTCTTGAAGCCGTGCCGGGCCACCGCTTCCTCGGCGATCATGCCGCTCTGGATCGCATCGTTCGCCGAAGTACGAAAGATGTAGTTGTATTTATATTCCGGTGCCTTGAACTGCGTGGCGATCGCCGTGCCGGTGGCGACGTTGTTGAGCACCGGGATCTCGGCTTCCTCGTAGAAACGCTGCGAGGCGAGTGAGACGCCGGTGTTGATGTACCCCAGCGTGGCGGCCACCTGTTCCTTGTTGATCAGCTCCTGGGCGATCTGCACGCCGAGTTCGTTGCGGGCTTCGTCGTCGCGTTCGACCAGCACGATCTGCCGGCCCAGCACGCCGCCCGCCTTGTTGATCTCGCCTACCGCCAGCTTGACGCCGTCGCGCATGGACACGCCCATCGATGCCGAGCCGCCGGTGAACGGGCCGGACAGGCCGACCTTGATCGGCTGCTGCGCGACCGCGGTGGCGGCAAGGGCTGTGCTCGCGGCAAGCGCGAGAAGGGTCGTCGCGAATCGCATCACGTTTTCTCCCTGAAGATCGCCTTTCGGCTTCGGTTAGCAGCCCGACCGGCCACTCCCAGGCCGATGGATAGCCGGACGCGCGTCCGGGCGGAAGGCATTTTAATACCATGCGAAACCGGAATTGTCACGATGCCGGACCAGCAGGCCGGTTCCTCGTAGATGGCCGCCCCCCTCGCAACCACTCTTGCGCCTTTGCCCCGAAACGGCCGATTATTCGGCCAAGGCCCTCGGCAAAGCGGGTGCCGTCACGACCAACCGAGGACACATCCGATGCAGATCACCCGCCGTGGCGCGCTCGGCACGCTCATCGCCGCTTCCGCCCTTGCCGCTCCCGCGCTGATCCGGCCCGCACGGGCGGACGCCAAGGCGCTGAAGATCAGCCACCAGTTCCCGGGCGGCACCATCGACCAGGGCGATTTCCGCGACCGTCTGGTGCGCAAGTTCGCCGAGGCGGTGACGAAGAAGACCAATGGCGAATTGTCGTTCGAGGTCTATGCCAATTCCTCGCTGATGAAGACTGTGGCGCAGTTCAGCGCGCTGCGGAAGGGCGTGCTGGATCTCTCGCTCTACCCGCTGGCCTATGCCGGCGGCGAGGTGCCGGAGGTCAATATCGGCCTGATGCCCTGCCTGGTATCCACCTACGCCCAGGGGCTGGGCTGGAAGGGCAAGCCGATCGGCGACGAGCTGACGGCGCTGCTGGACAAGCGCGGCGTGAAGATCCTCACCTGGATCTGGCAGTCGGGCGGCATCGCCTCGCGCGCCGGTGCCATCGTGGCGCCCTCGGACGCCAAAGGCATGAAGGTGCGCGGCGGCTCGCGCGAGATGGACTTGATGCTCAAGGCGGCCGGCAGCATCATCTCCTCGGTACCGTCGAACGAGATCTATGCGGCGATGCAGACCGGCACGCTGGATGCCGCGGTCACCTCGTCCACCAGTCTGATCAGCTTCCGCCTGCAGGAGATCAGCAAGAGCGTCACCTCCGGCATCAACGGCAGCTTCTGGTTCATGTTCGAGCCGCTGCTGATGTCCAAGACGATCTATGACGGGCTGACGCCGGACCAGCGCAAGGCGATCGATGCGGTGGGCGCGGAGCTGGAACCGTTCGCGCTGGAGGCGGCGCGCCAGGACGACAAGGATCTGACCGCGATCTATGGCAAGGCGGGCGCCACGACGAAGGAGTTCGACAAGCCCGCGCTCGATGCCTGGCGCAAGATCGCCCAGGAGGCCGCCTGGACCGACTTCGCCGCGCGCAACGCCGCCTGCGCCAACCTGCTCAAGCTGGCCGAACAGGTCTCGGCTTGATCTCTCCCATCTTGTTCGAGACCGCGCCGGTGGTGGCGCGGGGCGGCGTTCTCGGGCTTGCCCAGCGCGCAATGGATGCGGTGAACGCGGTGATGGCGGTGCTGTCGGCCATCGCCCTCGCCGCCGCCGGTTGCGTGCTGACCTGGGAGGTGATCGGCCGGTATTTCCTGGGCATCGCGTCGGACTGGCAGGACGAACTGTCCACCTTCCTGCTGGTCGGCGCCACCTTCGCCTCGGCGGCCTGGACCCAGGTGCGGCGCGGCCATGTGGCCATCGAGGCGCTGGCCCATGTGCTGCCGCCGGGGGTGAACGCGGTGCGGCGCGTGCTGGCCGATGTCTGCGCCTTCGTCTTCTGCGCCTTCTTCGCCTGGAAATGCGCGGAGATGCTGGTCGAGGCATGGGTGGAGGGACAGACCACGCCGTCGGCCTGGGGGCCGCCGCTGTGGATCCCCTATGTCTGCATGAGCCTGGGCATGACGCTGCTCTCGGTGCAGATGCT
>PKWQ01000319.1 GCA_003133265.1 Acetobacteraceae bacterium | reverse complement strand
GTCGGCGGGCTGCTGATCGGCCTCACCGAATCGGTGTTCGCCACCCTCACCGATTCCGTCATCGCGTCGATCGTCTCCTTCGGCCTGGTGGTGGCTATCATCAAGCTGCGCCCGCAGGGCTTGCTCGGACGCGGTGGAACATGAGGCGCCTCGCCGTCGTCCTGCTGATCGTGGCCGCCTGCGTCTGGCCGTTCCTCTATTTCAACCGCTATTTCCTGCATATCGGCGTGATGATGGGCATCATGGCGACGCTGGCGCTGAGCGTGAACCTGTTGCTGCGCATCGGCCAGCTGTCCATGGCGCATGCCGCCTTCATGGGCCTCGGCGCCTATATCTCGGCGCTGCTGACGCTGCGCCTGCACGTCCCCTTCGCCGCTGCCTTCCTCGGCTCCGGCGTGCTCGTGGCCCTGTTCGCGCGCGTGCTCGGGCCGATCGTGCTGCGCATCAAGGGCGTCTATTTCGTCCTGCTCACCTTCGCCCTGGGCGAGGTGATCAACCTGATCTTCCAGGCCTGGGTCGGTCTGTTCGGCGGCAACAACGGCCTGTTCGGCATCCCCAAGGCGTCGCTGTTCGGCGTGCGCATGCTCGACATCCGCTTCTACTATCTCGCCGGCCTCGCGCTCACCGGTTTCGCCTACGCCTCGGTCCGCGCCCTGTTCCGCTCCGACGCCGGCGCCATTCTCGATTCGCTTGATGAGAACGAGATACTTGCCTGTTCCCTCGGCACCGACGCGATGCGCTGGCGCGTCGCCGTGTTCGTGCTGTCGAGCTTCCTCGCCGCTCTCTCCGGCAGCCTCTATGCGCATTATCTCGGCTTCATCTCGCCTGACGCATTCTCGTTCTGGACAGTGGTGAACGTCGTCGTCATCAACGTCATCGGTGGCATCGCCTCGCCGCTCGGGCCGGTGCTCGGCGCGCTGCTGCTGGTGCCGCTGCCGGAACTGCTGCGCGACGCCAAGCAATACCAAGTGCTGTCCTACGGCGTGCTGCTGATCGTCTTCCTGTTGTTCCTGCCCGATGGCCTCGTCGGCCTGCGCCGCCGGATCAACGGGCGATGACGGCGCTGCTTGAAGTCACCGGCCTCGCCCGCCATTTCGGCGGCATCCGCGCCGTCTCCGCCGTCAGCTTCGACGTCGCCGCGGGCGAGGTGTTCGGTATCATCGGTCCCAACGGCGCCGNNACGCTGTTCAACGTCATCACCGGCGCCTTCCCGCCCAGCGCCGGACGCGTGCGCCTCGCCGGCGAGGACATCACCGGCCTGCCTATGGACCAGGTGGCGCGCCGCGGCGTGGTGCGAACCTTCCAGTCCGCGACGGTGTTCCACCGCGACAGCGTCGCCGGCAACCTGCGCCGCGCCGTGCTGTTCGGTGCGCTGTTCCGCCCGTCGCGCATGCTGCTGCGGGGCCGCCTCGGCGCCCGTGCCGAGACGCTACAGGCGCGCGTCGCCGACGCCCTCGCCTTCACCGGCCTCACCGGCGCCGCCGCCGACAGCGCCGGCGACCTTCCCTATGGCCTTCAGAAGGTCCTCGGCGTCGGCATGGCCGTTGCCGCGCGGCCGCGGCTGATGCTGATGGACGAACCCGCGGCCGGTCTCAACCCGCGTGAAACGAACGCGATGGGCGATCTGGTGCTGCGCCTGCGCAATGAACGCGACATCTCCGTGGTCCTGGTCGAGCACGACATGCGAATGGTGATGCGCGTCTGCGACCGCATCCTCGTGCTCAATTACGGCGAGCCGATCGCCCTCGGCACGCCCGCCGAGATCCAGCGCGATCCAGCCGTCATCGATGCCTATCTCGGAGCCGAGCATGAGCATACTTGAGCTCGACGGCGTCACCGTCGCCTATGGCAGCGTGATCGCGCTGCGCGACGTCTCGCTCGTCGTGCCCGAGGGCGGCATCGTCTGCATCCTCGGCGCCAACGGCGCCGGCAAGTCCACCCTGCTGAAGGCCGTCGCCGGCCTCGTCCCGCTCGCCGGCGGGCGCATCCGCCACAATGGCGAGGACATCAGCGGCATGCCGGCCTACGAGGCGGTGACGCGCGGCATCATGCTCTGCCCGGAAGGAAGGCGACTGTTTCCGCTGATGAGTGTGCTGGACAATTTGCGCATGGGCGCCTACCGGCTGCGCTCGCGCGCCGAGCTCGCTCGCCGGCTCGACCGGGTGTTCGCCCTGTTCCCGCGTCTCGGCGAGCGGAGGCAGCAGATCGCCGGCAGCCTCTCGGGCGGCGAGCAACAGATGGCCGCGATCGGCCGCGCCCTGATGGCCGCCCCGCGCCTGCTGATGTTCGACGAGCCCTCGCTCGGCCTCGCCCCGCGCATCATCGCCGAGGTCGCGCGCATTGTGGGCGAGATCAACCGCGCCGGCATCACCGTCGTTCTGGTCGAGCAGAATGCCCGGCTGGCACTGCGGCTTTCCGAATACGGCTACGTCCTGGAAAGC
Source organism: Acetobacteraceae bacterium (assembly GCA_003133265.1). Taxonomy (GTDB): domain Bacteria; phylum Pseudomonadota; class Alphaproteobacteria; order Acetobacterales; family Acetobacteraceae; genus PALSA-911. Next base: position 3,553 of record PKWQ01000319.1, on the reverse strand, counting down.
GGCAGTGTCGCCCTGAAGGGCGACAGCCGGACGCTGCTCGACGACCCCTACGTCAAGGCGATCTACCTGGGTGAAACAACCGCTGACGATCCGCCGCGCCCGACAACGGAGGAACAGGGGTGACAGCAGGTGATCATATCGGATCGGTGCCTGCGCCCGGCAGGACCGGCAGCACGAGGCGGCTGGGACGCGCTGCATCCACGAATACGGTGTTCGTCGCCACCCTGATCAGTTGCGCTTGACCTTCCGGTTCCCCGGTGTTCGGGTTCACGTCGAATTTCGGAAAGTTGCTCGACGCGATGTCCAGCCGGATGCGGTGGCCGGGCAAAAACAGGTTCGCCGTCGGGAACAGGGTCACGCGGACCCGCACCACTTCGCCGGGCTCGCGCAGACGGGGCTGGCTCGGGTCTTCGGCGTAGCGCAGGCGCAGGATGCCGTCGGTCAGGATCATCGCATAGCCGCCCGGATAGTCCGCGCTCGGCGGATGCACGTCCATCAGCTTGGCGGTGAAGTCCGTATCGGGGCCGTCCGTCGCCACCCACAGCTCGGCCTCGATCGGACCCACGACCTCGACCGCCGCGCGCAACGGCGGCGTCTGGAACACCAGCACGTCGGGGCGAGAGGCCAGCGGCAGGTAGGGCGGGGTGCAGCCGAAGAAGTCCGGCCCCTCCATCTGGTCGAAGCTGCCGCCGACCGCCACCGGCTCCAGGCTGGTCAGGTTGCCGCCGATGGTCGGCACCGGGCGGCGCGGGTCGTGCTGGTAGCGTCGTGGCCGCGCCTCGGCGGGTGGGAGTGCCTCGGCCAGCGTGCCGTCGCCGTGCAGGTGGTAGATGACGGGCGTGGCCTGCGGCGCCGGCCAGTCCTGCAATGCGATCCAGCGGCCACCGTGGTCCAGGTGCCCGTCCGGCGTTCGCTGTCCGCTGCCGCCGCCCATGACGAAGACGCGCACCGGCGGCTCCCCGTCGGGAATGCCGCGCAGGATCTGGTCGAAAAAGCGCAGCCGGTAGCCGCGCCAGTCCCCGGCCCAGGAATCGATTGTCGCATCCGGGCCGAACTCCACATCACCGAAGCGGGTGGCGCTGCGGTCACCGTGCGTCCAGGGCCCCAGGATCAGCCGTTGCGGACCACGTCCGGCGCGCTTCAGCCCCTGGTAGTTGCCGATCACGGTCAGCGGATAGGGATCGAACCAGGCGGACATATGCACGCAGGCGGCCATGCTGTAGCGGTCGTGCCAGCCTTGCGTCCAGATGCCGAGCTGCTTCCAGAAATCGTCGAATGGCCCATGGGTCCACTGGTCGAACAGATAGGCCTCGTAATCCGGATGGTGGCGCAGCGGCGAATGGCCGGGCTTCCACGGCATGCGGGTAAACCAATCGCGAATGTCCTCCGCCGCCAGCGCCGCGCGCATCACCGGGTCGGCGTCCGCCTCCGGCGAGAGAGCGGCCTGCTTGGCGGCCCAGGTCGCCTGCTTCAACTCGAAGGCGCCGAACTGGCGAACGCCGCCGGTCCAGGCATTGCAGAAGCCGCCGCTGTCCAGCACCTGCGCGACCAGGCCCGGCGGTGCCAGGCAGCCCAGCGCCGCCTGGGTATGCGCGGCATAGCTGAGGCCCATCGTGCAGATGCGCCCGTCGCACCAGGGCTGCGCCAGCAGCCAGGCGCAGGTGTCGAACCCGTCCTCTCCGTCCGAGAGGTATTTGATGAACCGCCCTTCCGAGCCGTAGCGGCCGCGGCAATCCTGGTAGACCACCGCGTAGCCGTGCGCGGTGAAGACGGAAGCGAGTTCCGCCCGCGCCACCGGCGTCGGGTTGGCCGCCGTGATCTCGCTGCGGCTGGTATCGTTGCGGCCATAGGGGGTGCGTTCCATGATCACCGGGAACGGACCATCGCCCGGCGGCAGATGAATGTCGGTGGCCAGGCGGGTGCCGTCGCGCAGCGTCACCATCTCGGTACGGATCATCGGATTGTCCTCGGGTATCGTCATGGATGTAGAGGAGCCCGCCCACGCTCAAACCTCCAGCCACTCCTTGCGCACCGCCGCATTGGCGGCCAGATCGGCGGGCGTGCCCTCGAACACGATGCGCCCATGCCCCATCACATACAGCCGTTGCGAGATCGCCAGCGCGATCGCCAGTTTCTGCTCCACCAGCAGGATCGTCGTGCCCGATGCGGCCACCCGCTCCAGCAGATCGCGCACCGCCTGCACCATCATCGGCGCCAGCCCCTCGGTCGGTTCGTCCACCATCACCAGCGAGGGATTGCCCATCAGCGTGCGGCAGATCGCCAGCATCTGCTGCTCGCCGCCCGACAGCGCGCTCGCCGGCGCGGTGGCACGTTCGCGCAAATGCGGGAACAGCGCGTAAGCGTCCTCCAGCCCGAACGTCCCGCCCGGCCCCTTCTTCTCCCCCAGAATCAGGTTCTGCAGCGTGTTGAGGTCGGGAAAGATCGCGCGGTCCTCGGCGACATAGCCGATCCCGGCGCGCGCGATCTCGTGCGGCTTGCGGGTGGAGATGTCGTGCCCGTCGAACGCGACATGCCCCTCGCGCTGCACCGTGCCCATGATCGCCTTCAGCGTGGTCGACCGCCCCGCGCCATTGCGGCCCAGCAGTGCCACGATCTCCCCGCGCCCCACCGTCATGTCCACGCCGCGCAACACCTGGCTCTTGCCGTACCAGGCATTCAATCCCCGCACCCGCAGCATCGGCTCGCCCATCTTCGGCAGATCCGTCACGTCAGCACCTCCGCCGCGGCGCCCAGATAGGCGGTACGCACCGCCGGATCGCCGCGCACCGCGTCGGGCGGGCCAGACGCGATCACCTGCCCGTCCGCCAGCACCGAGATGCGGTCGGCCAGATCGAACACCACGCCCATATCGTGCTCCACCATCACCAGCGTGCGCCCCTCCGTCACCTTGCGGATCAGCGCTACGGCGCGATCGGTCTCGGCGTGGCTCATGCCGGCGGTGGGCTCGTCGAGCAGGATGGTGTGCGCCCCGCCCACGATCGCCAGCCCGATCTCCAGCGCTCGCTGCTCGGCATAGGCCAACAGCCCGGCCGGCACGTCACGCCGCGCCGCGAGACCCAGCATCTCCAGCATCTCCTCGGCCCGCTCGTTCAGGCTGCGGTAGCGATGCAGCAGCTTCCAGAACGAATACCCGGCGCCATGCACCCGCATCGCGCCGACGCGCAGGTTCTCGAACACGCTGAGACGGTTGAACAGGCTGGTCACCTGAAAGCTGCGCGCCAGCCCGCGGCGATAGATGGCGTGGGAGGTCTGGCCGGTGATGTCCTCCCCGTTCAGGAACATCCGGCCGGAACTGGCGGGAAACCGGCCGGTGATCAGATGGAACAGGGTGGACTTGCCCGCCCCGTTCGGCCCGATGATGGCGTGGCGCTCGCCGGGGGCGATGTCCAGCGTCACGCCCTTGATCACTTGGGTGGCGCCGAAGCTCTTGTACACATCGTCCAGTCGCAGCGCCGGCGCCGTCATGACCGCACCCCGTCCAGCGCGGCCACTTCCAGCCACATGCCGCGCGCCACCGGCGCGGTGCGCGCCA
>PKWQ01000106.1 GCA_003133265.1 Acetobacteraceae bacterium | reverse complement strand
TCACGTTGGCCGGGCTGAAGAAGTGCATGCCCACCACATCCTGTGGACGCTTGGTGAAAGACGCGATTTTGTTCACATTCAGCGTTGAAGTGTTGGACGCCAGAATGGCACCGGGCTTCATCACTCGATCCAGCTCTTTAAACACTGCTTCTTTCACACCAATTTCCTCGAACACGGCCTCAATCACCATATCCGCACCCTTGAGGTCGTCGTAGCTCAGCGTGGTGCTCAAAAGGCTCATGCGCTGCTCATACTTGTCTTGTTTGAGCTTGCCTTTTTTGACCTGCGCTTCGTAGTTTTTGCGGATGGTGGCGATGCCACGGTCCAGCGCTTCTTGCTTCATTTCCAGCATCTTCACTGGAATGCCCGCGTTCAGGAAGTTCATCGAAATACCGCCGCCCATGGTGCCGGCACCAATCACTGCAACAGAGTTGATAACACGTTGTGCAGTATCGACGGGCACATCGGGTATTTTCGATGCCGCACGTTCAGCCATAAAGATATGACGCAAAGCCCGACTCTCGGGCGAGAACATCAGGTTGATGAAAAGATTGCGCTCCGTCACCATGCCATCATCAAATTTTTGCTTGCTGGCGGCTTCAACGGCCTCGACGCATTTGAGCGGCGCTGGGAAGTTTTTGGACCTGCCCTTGACCATGTTGCGCGCAAACTGGAAGTAAGCGTCGCCTAAGGGGTGTTTACAGGGCAGATTGCGCACCAGCGGCAGAGGCCGTGCATCGGCCACTGCGCGGGCGTAAACCAGCGCTTCATCATTCAGGGATTCAGCCGAAGCTGCCATTTTGTCAAACAGCTTTTGCCCGGGCAACATAGCCAGCATCTCGCTCTTGACCGGCTCGCCACTCACAATCATGTTCAACGCCGGCTCAACCCCCAGCACGCGCGGCAGGCGCTGTGTGCCACCAGCGCCAGGTAGCAGGCCCAGCTTGACTTCGGGCAACGCCACGCTGCAGCCAGGCGCGGCGAGGCGGTAGTGGCAGCCGAGTGCGAGTTCCAGCCCACCGCCCATGGCCACCGAATGAATCGCGGCAATCACCGGTTTGGACGAGTTCTCAACGGCCAGGATCACGCTCAAAAGATGGGGCTCCTGCAGCGCTTTGGGCGTGCCGAATTCCTTGATGTCGGCGCCGCCAGAAAAAGCCTTGCCGGCGCCGGTGATGACGATGGCCTTGACGGCCACATCCGCGTTGGCTTTGGACAGGCCATCGGCAATGCCGAGCCGTGTCGCATAACCCAGGCCATTGACCGGGGGATTGTTCATGGTGATCACCGCGATATCGCCGTGAACTTTGTATTCTGCCGTCATGCTGGTGTTCCTTGAAAGAAGAAAAAGAACGATCGTTCGATTTTGATTTTAGGAGTTTTATGTTGCAGTGCAACGATTCATTGTCTCAACAGGGACAAGGTTACCCGCAACTCACACTTCAAGCCATTCCTTGCGGATGTCGTTGTCAGCCCGCAGCGTGGCGGTCGTGCCCTGAAACACGATACTGCCGTGCCCCATGACCAGAGCCCGATCGGAAATCGCCATGGCAATGGTCAGCTTCTGCTCGATCAGCAGAACCGAAATACCCCGGTCCTTGAGCTTCTTGATGTACTCCCCGACCCGCTCGACAATCTTGGGTGCCAGACCTTCGGTGGGTTCGTCAATGATGATCAGATCGGGATCGCCCATCAGCGTGCGGCACAGGGTCAGCATCTGCTGCTCGCCGCCTGACAAGACGCCGGCTTCGGTGTGCTGGCGCTCCTTGAGACGCGGAAACATCTGGTACATGTCATCAAACGACCAGCGACACTCCTTGCCCGAGCCTTTTTGACCCAGCAACAGATTTTGGTGAACCGTCAATCCGGGAAAGATGTCCCGACTCTCGGGCACATAGCCAATGCCTGAATGGGCGATTTCGTAGGCCTTTTTGCCCAATGTCTCCTGGTCTTTCCAGCGCAGCGATCCTTCGCAATGCACCAGACCCATGATTGCCTTGGCCGTGGTGGATCGCCCCGATCCGTTGCGCCCCAACAGGGCCACGATTTCGCCGGGGTGGACCTCGAACGAAACCCCATGCAACACATGGCTCTTGCCGTAGAAGGCGTGCAGATTGTCGATTTTCAGCATGTCAGGACTCCCGCCGGGCCGCGTATGTGGGGGTGTTTCAAGCTAACGCCCCCCTGCCTGTTGGTCTGTCACCGAGGAACCGAGGTAGGCCTCCTGAACGCGCTGGTTGGCGCGCACGACATCAGGGAGGTCGAAGGCAAGGACTTCGCCATATACCACCACGGCAATCTTGTCAGCCAGGCCAAACACCACGCCCATATCGTGCTCCACCGTCAGTAGGGTCTTGCCCACGGTAACTTCCTTGATCAGGCTGATAAAGCGCTGGGTCTCGGACTTGCTCATGCCGGCCGTGGGTTCGTCCAGCAGGATCACCCTGGCACCCCCTGAAATCGTCACACCAATTTCCAGCGCGCGCTGTTCGGCGTAAGACAGGTTGATGGCCAGGACGTCGTGCTTTTTGTCGAGCTTGATCATTTTCATCAGCTCATCGGCACGCGCGTTGGCGTCGTCCAGATTCGCCAGAAACTTCAGGAAGGTGTACTTGTAACCCAGACTCCAGAGCACGCCGCAGCGCAGGTTCTCGAATACGCTGAGCTTGGGGAAGATGTTGGTGATCTGGAAGCTGCGCGACAGCCCCATGCGGTTGATGCGATGCGGCGCCAACCCATCCACGCGCGTGCCGTTCAACAGGATCTCGCCGCCGCTGATCGAGAAACGGCCGCTGATCAGATTGAACAGCGTCGTCTTGCCGGCGCCGTTCGGCCCGATGATCGCATGACGCTCGCCCGCCGCGATATCCAGCGTCACGCCACGAATGATCTCCGTCGGACCAAAATTCTTGCGCACGTCGCGCAGAGCGAGCGCGGTCATGCGGATGCCCGCTCGCGCTTGAGGTCCGCGGTCAGCGCGGTCCAGACACGATGGAACGACGCCGCCTCGAACCGCAGCCAGACGCCGCCGCCGAGCAGCAGGAACGCGGCTATCAGCCAGGGCTGCAGGGCAGTGATGTCGATCTTCTGGCCGAGCAGCACCAGACTCTTGCCCTGTGCCTGGCCGATGGTCAGGAACGACAGCAGTTCCACCAGCCCGACGAAACCAACGATCGTCGCCAGCCCGGGCGGCACGATACGCGCGTAGGGCACCGCCAGCCGGCGCAACCGGCCGGCACGGGCGATAGGGGCGTGGGCGAGCAGCATGCCGGCGATGCCGCCGGGCGCAAAGATCACCATGGCGATGAACAGCACGCCAACATAGATCAGCCAGGAGTTGGACATCAGGCTGACGCCGCTCTGCAACAGCGTGATCAGCACCGCGCCCAGCACCGGCCCGGCGAACACCGTGGTGCCGCCGATATAGGCCATCAGCAGCGCGTTGGCCGACAACGCGCCGGCCGCCGCGTCAAACGTCACGATCTCATAGGTGATCGCGTACAGCCCGCCTCCGATGCCGGCAAAGAAGCCGGACAGCGCGAATTGCAGGAAACGAACGGTGCGCGGATCGTAGCCCATGAACTGCGCCCGCTCGAAATTGTCGCGGCACGCATTCGCCATCCGCCCGAGCGGCGTTTTCGTCAGGTACAGCATCGCGATCGCCGATACGAAGGTCCAGAACACGATCAGGTAATAGACCTGCAAGCCCGAGGCGTAGGACAGGCCGAACAGGCTGCTGCCGCTCATCCGGTTGGCGGTGACGCCGCCCTCGCCGCCGAAGAAATGGTGGAACATCAGCGCGGCGGTGGCAACCAGTTCGCCGATGCCGAGCGTTATCATGGCGAAGGCCGTCGCGCGCTGTTTGGTCGCCATATAGCCGAACACCGCCGCCAGACCGAGCCCGGCGAAGCCCGCGAGCAATGGCATGAACTCTATTGGCACCGGCAGGCTGCCGTCCGCGGCGGCGTTCAGGAAATGGATCGTCGCATAGCCGCCGAAGCCGAAGAACGTCGCGTGGCACAGCGAGAACAGGCCGGCCTGCCCCAGCAGCATGTTGTACGACAGCGACAGGATGATCATCATGCCCATCTGGCTCAGCATCGACAGCACGAACCCGGACTGGCGGGCGTGGGCCCAGTCGTAGAACGCCCACGGGACCGCGACCGCGATCACCACGGCCGCACCCCACAGCCAGAGACTGCCGCCCCATCCGCCACGGCGGCGGCTTGATTGCACCGCCCCGAGGCTCGCCTTGGTCGCGATTTCCGTCATGTGTCGCGCGTTCCCATCAGGCCGCGCGGCCTGAACAGCAGGATCAGGATCATCATCACGAACGGCAGCAGGGCACCGATCCGCGCCACCGGCACGGTGAGGATCTCGGTCAGCAGAGTATCGCCGGTGAAGCTGATGCCGAGCGGCGCCACCAGATCGGCGAAGGAATAGTCGATCACCACCGCGAAGGTCTGCACCATCCCCATAATGATCGAGGCAATGAAGCAACCGGCGAGCGAGCCGAGACCGCCGAACACCACCACGACGAAGACGATCGGCCCCATTGCCTCGGCCATGCCGGGTTCCGTCGACTGATAGTTGCCGCCGATCACGCCGGCGAGCCCCGCCAGCACGCAACCGCCGGCGAACACGATGGTGAACACCGCCGGCACGTTGTGGCCGAGCGCGCTGACCATGCCGGGATGGCCGAGTGCCGCCTGGATGATCAGGCCGATGCGGGTCTTCTTCAGCAGCAGCCAGGTGGAGAACAGCATTCCCGCGGAGATCAGCAGCATGAAGCCGCGGTAGGCCGGGAAATTTTCACGGTAGATGGTGAACAGCGGGAAATCGAGCAGGGCCGGCACCCGGTACGGCATCGGCAGCATGCCCCAGGTCATCTGCACCCCGCGGCCGATGATGAACACCAGCCCGAAGGTGAACAGAAGCTCCGCTATATGCCCGTTATGGTGCACACGGCGGAGCCCCCATACCTCAAGCGCCGCGCCGATCAGGCCGCACAGCGCCGGCGCCAGGATCAGCGCCGGCCNNACGCCCATCATGCTGAAGATCAACGTCAACCCACTCGCCAGCATGAACAGCAGCATGCCATAGACAAGCCCGTTCAGCAGGGAACTAAGACCGACCTCCATGACCCGAGCCCTGCGACGACGAAACGGCTACGATGCTGGCCGCTTCATCTTGCATGTGGTCGGCAACGCCAGATCCGACGCCGGCACGGTAACCTCGGTCTTCCAGCCGAGACCGCTCTTCTCGGAGTCGTATTTCACGCCTTTGGTGAAGACGCCCTCATAGTACGGCATCAGCAGCTGGTGATCGTCCTTACGCATGATGTTTTCCTGGCCGACCATGTCCTTCATGTGCATGTCTTCCAGCGCCAGCGCGACCTTCAGCGCATCGGTCGATCCAACCTTGTTGATCGCCGCTACCAGCATCTTCATCATCGTCACGAAGTTGATTTCGGAAAAATCGAAATTGTTGTTGGCACGGAAGCCGTTGTCGAACGCCTCGGCGGCGGCGTTGCCTATCTCCACCGGAACGTTCTCATGGAATTCCATGATCGAGGTCAGCCGGTTCTCACCAGCCGCCCCGATGGCCGTGGGACCACCGATCAAATGCGCCAGAAAGGCGTCGTAGCGGATGTTCAACCCCGCATCGACGCCGGCCTTGATCAGCGGGTTCAGGTCGCGGTCATAGTTGCCGGTGACCAGGCTGTCGGCGCCCGACGCCTTGATCTTGGTGATGTAGGGGGAAAAATCCTGCACCTTGCCGAAGGGCATCAGCTCGTCAGCGACAATCTTGATGTCGGGGCGGAGTTGAATCAGGAATTTCTTGGTGTCCCGCTGGATCGACTGGCCGAACAGATAATCCTGGTTGAGCATATAGACGGTCTTGACCGACGCCGGCAACGACTTGACCCGCGTGTAGGCGCGCTGCTCGACGCTGCCCGAAAAGCGGAAATGCCAGAAGTCGCATTGATCGTTGGTCAGTTCCGTCGCCAGCGCGCCGCAATTCAGATAGATTACCCGGTTGTCGGGATTGCGGGCGTTGTGCTTGGCCACGCCGTCGATCAGCGCCGCGCCAACATTGGAGCCGACGCAATGCAACACGAACGGAATGTTCTGATCGGTCAGATTCTTCAACGCGATCAAGGATTCTGATGGCTGCAACTTATTGTCGAAGGCAACCAGTTCGAATTTCCGACCGAGCGCGCCGCCTTCGGCATTGATCTTGTCGAAAACGTAGGAAAACACCTTCAAGAACTGATCGCCGGCATGCGCGAACGGCCCCGAGAGCGGGTCCACATAGGCAATCTTGATCGTGTCCGCCGCAACCGATGGCTTTGCGGAAAACAATAGACCGACAAGAGCAGCCGCACACGCGGCGCGCCGAAACAGGCCCATATCACTTCCCCCCGAACGCCCTTGAGGGCGCTCAATTTTGATTATGATGGCACCTCAAAGCGTAGGCTTGCCGCCAATCGGGAGTCAATCATTGGATCAACCGATGTTTCGGCTGGTATTACAGCACCGCCTCGGCGGCCAGACGCACGGAATCGACGGTCACGCCGTTCAGCAGCACCGTGCCGATCTGGCCGGCCTTCACCGCTGCCTTCCAGACTTGCAGCCGATCCTTGATCCGATCGGGCGGCCCGACCAACGAAACCTCGTCGATCAGCGCATCCGGCACCGCCGCCTCGGCTTCCTTCTTCTTGCCGTCCAGATACAGGTTCTGGATCTTCACCGCGGCTTCCTCGTAGCCCATCCGTTTGGCGAGATCGTTGTAGTAGTTCTTCGACCGCGCCCCCATGCCGCCGATATACAGCGCGAAATCCGGGCGCAGCGCGTCGCGGCAGGCATCCAGGTCGTCGCCGACGCGGATACGCACATAGGGCGCGCAATCGAAGCCATCCAGGTTCGCCGGCTTGCCCGCCTTCGCGCGGCCCGCGACGATCGCATCGGTGAGCAGCTTGGGCTGCTCCGGCGACATCCAGATCGGCAGCGTGCCGTCCGCGACCTCGCCGGCGGTGCGCAGGCCGGCGGGCGTGATCGCGGCGGTGTAGAATTTCATATCCGGGTTCGGATGCATGATGCTTTTCAGCGCCCGGCCGAGCCCCGTGGCATCCGGCCCGCGATAGGGGATCTGATACTGATCGCCCTCGAACGTCAGCGGCGCCTCGCGCGCCAGGATCTGGCGGATGATGGCGATATATTCCCTGGTGCGCGCCATCGGCTTGCCGAACGGCACGCCATGCCAGCCTTCCACCACCTGCGGTCCGGAAACGCCGACGCCGCACAGGAAGCGGTTGCCCGACAGCGCCTGCAGGGTCATCGCCGTCATCGCCGCGCAAGCCGGGGTACGCGCCGGGATCTGCATGATCGACGTCCCGGCCTTGATCCGCGTGGTGCGCGCCAGCACCCAGGCGATCGGCGTCACCGCGTCGGTGCTGTACGCCTCGCCGGTCCAGACCGACTCGAAGCCGACGCGCTCGGCCTCCAGCACCGTCTCCATATCGATCTTCGGAGACGCTCCGCTCATCTTCAGGAACATACCCAGCTTCATGGCCGCTCTCCCTCCCGGCGCCGCACTCTGCGTGCGTGCGCGTCAAACCTTGGCGATGATGTCGTCGTGGAAGCGCTGCATGCTCGCCAGCAGCTCGTCCGCCGACGCTCCGGGATAGTTGAAGTCGAGCCAGCCGACCCCGAGACCGGCCAGCGCCCGGACATCGCCGATCATGTCGCTGGCGGCACCGGAGAACAGCCGGCGCTCGCCGTCGCCCGCCTTCGCCGGCAGGTCCGCCCCGTAGCTCTGCACCCGGTAACCCAGCGCCATGACGGCCGGATCGCGCCCGGCATCGGCGGTCAGCTTCTTCAGCCGCTCGATGCCGGCGCGGAGGCGGGGGACGCTGTCCATCGGATGCGCCGGATTGCTGCCGATCGGAAACCAGCCATCCGCGAGTTTCGCCGTGCGGCGCAGCGCCGGACCGCTCTCGCCGCCGACCCAGATGCGCGGCCCGCCCGGCTGCGTCGGCTTGGGCTCGAAGGCGATGTTGGAGAAGCTGACATGCTTGCCGTGGAATTCCGGGTCGGACTTGGTCCACAGCTCGCGCATCGCCAGCAGATATTCGTCGGTAACGCTGCCGCGTTCCTCGAAGGGCGGGGCGCCGATCGCCTCGAACTCTTCCTTCATCCAGCCGGCGCCGACGCCCAGTTCCAGCCGGCCGCCGGACAGCACGTCGATGGTGGCCAGGATCTTCGCGGTCAGCACCGCCGGGCGGTGCGGCACCACCATCACCGAGGTCAGCAGCCGGATGCGCGAGGTCTTGGCGGCGATGAAGGCGAGCGTGGTCAGCTGCTCATGCCGCGCGACGCGCGAGCCGGCGGGGAACTCCCCGGTGGCGGAATAGGGATAGCGGGCGTTGATGTCGTTCGGGATGACGATATGGTCGGAAACGGTGAGATAGTCATAGCCCATCGCCTCGCCCTCGGTGGCGATGCGGGTGATGATGTCGGGCGTCGCAAGCGGCCCGCCCACCGGCGCGCTGAAGCCGAAATTCATGTGCGTGTCCCCCTGTGTTGCACCTCGTGGCCGCATGGCACACGATGTCCACCACACGATGTCCACGAGGATCATCCGGCATCTGGGGATAGGGGGCAATGGCGATGGATTTCAGCGACGACGCCAGCCTGACGGCGTGGATCGAAACCGCGCCGCTCGATGCGCTGGTGGCGCAAGCGGGCCGGATGCGCGATGCGGCGCACGGGCGCACGCTGTCCTACTCGCGCAAGGTGTTCATCCCGCTGACCAAGCTATGCCGCGACGTGTGCCAGTACTGCACCTTCGCGGAGCGGCCACGCGCCGGGCACGCGGCCTATCTGTCGGCCGAGGAGGTGCTGGCGATCGCGCGCGCCGGCGCCGCCGCCGGCTGCACCGAGGCGCTGTTCACGCTCGGCGACAAGCCGGAGCTGCGCTATCGCGCCGCGTCGGAAGCACTGGCGGCGCTGGGACACGACACCACCATCTCCTATCTGCGGGAGATGTGCGCGCTGGTGCTGAAGCACACCAGCCTGCTGCCGCACGTCAATCCCGGCGTGATGACGCGCGAGGAGATCGCCAGTCTGCGGACGGTCTCGGCGAGCCAGGGCATCATGCTGGAATCGACCAGCGAGCGCCTGTGCCAGCCCGGTGGCGTGCATTACGGCTCGCCCGACAAGCATCCGGCGCCGCGGCTTGAAACCATCCGGCTCGCCGGCGAGCTGAAGGTGCCGTTCACCACCGGCATCCTGATCGGCATCGGCGAGACGCGGGCGGAGCGGCTCGATGCGCTGCTCGCCATCCGCGACCTGCATCGCGCGCACGGCCATATCCAGGAAGTCATCGTCCAGAATTTCCGCGCCAAGCCGGACACCAAGCGTGCCAACGCGCCGGAGCCAGACCTGGACGACATGCTGTGGACGATCGCGGCGGCGCGGCTGATCCTGGGGCCGGAGATGAACCTCCAGGCGCCGCCCAACCTGACGCCGGACGAGTACCAGCGGCTGATCGCGGCGGGGATCAACGATTGGGGCGGGGTCTCCCCGGTGACGCCGGACCATGTGAACCCGGAAGCGCCCTGGCCGGAGATCGAGGAACTCGCCCGGCGCACCGCCGACATGGGCAAGATCCTGGTGCAGCGCCTGCCGGTCTATCCCGCCTACGCGCTGGACGCCGGACTCTGGCTGGCGCCGGACATCGCCACCCGCGTGCGCAAGGCGAGCGATGCGGACGGGCTGGCGCGCGACGACGATTGGGCGCCGGGGCTCGCCACCATCCCGCGCCAACCGCCGGCACGGCTGACCAAAGTCGATCCGGCGATCGAGCGCATCCTGGACCGGGCGGTCGAGGGCAACCGGCTGGACGAGGCGGACATCGTGCGCCTGTTCGCCGCGCGCGACATCGACTACGAGCGCGTGATCCAGACCGCCGACGCGCTGCGGCAAGGCACCAGCGGCGACGTGGTCCGCTACGTCGTCAACCGCAACATCAACTACACCAACATCTGTTACTACCGCTGCACGTTCTGCGCCTTCTCCAAGGGCAAGACGCATGAGGCCCTGCGCGGCACGCCGTACGACCTGGAACTCGGGGAGATCGTGCGCCGCGCCGTGGAAGCCTGGGATCGCGGCGCCACCGAGGTATGCCTGCAAGGCGGCATCCATCCGAACTATACCGGCGCGACCTATATCGGCATCGCCAGGGCGATCAAGGCGGCGGTGCCGGGGATGCATGTGCATGCCTTCTCGCCGCTGGAAGTGTTCCAGGGCGCGGCGACGCTCGGCCTTCCGGTCGCCGATTTCCTCGGCGAGCTGAAGGCGGCCGGCCTCGGCACGCTGCCGGGCACGGCGGCGGAGATACTGGACGACGAAATCCGCGCCATCATCTGCCCGGACAAGATCACCACCGCCGAATGGCTGGATGTGATGCGCGCCGCGCACGGCCAGGGGCTGCGCACCACCTCCACGATCATGTACGGCCATGTGGAGCGGCCGATCCACTGGGCGCGGCATCTGCTGCGCCTGCGCGACCTGCAGGCGGAAACCGGTGGCTTCACGGAATTCGTGCCCCTGCCCTTCGTGCATATGGAAGCGCCGATGTATCTGCGCGGACTGGCGCGCGGCGGCCCGACGGTGCGCGAGGCGGTGCTGATGCACGCCGTCGCGCGGCTGGCGCTCAATCCGCTGATCACCAACATCCAGACCTCGTGGGTGAAGATGGGGCCGGAAGGTGCTGCGATGTGTCTGAACGCGGGGGCGAACGACCTCGGCGGAACCTTGATGAACGAGAGCATCTCCCGCGCCGCCGGCACCCAGCACGGCCAGGAATTCCCGCCCGAGGCGATGGAGGGGCTGATCAGCTCGATCGGGCGCATGCCACGCCAGCGCAGCACCGCCTACGGGCCGGTGCCACAGGACCGGCAGGCCGCATCCTTCGGCGCGCCGGAACTGGCGCCGATCGTGCAGACCCCGCCGCGGAAACTGGCCGCGGCGGAATAGGCACTCTTATCAGCCGACGCCGGGGTCGGCCTTCAGTCCCGCCGCCACGATGCCGGCCAGCGCCGCCGCCTCGTCATTGTCCGAGGTGTCGCCGGAAATCCCCACCGCGCCGATGATCGCGCCGCCCTCGGCCCGCAGCAGCACGCCGCCCGGCACCGGGATCAGCGATCCACCGACCGCATGGGTCACGGCGGCGACGAAATGCGGCCGGTCCGCCGCCGCCTTGGCGATGGCGCGCGAGCCCATGCCGAGCGAGATCGCCCCATACGCCTTGCCGATGGCGATCTCCGCCCGCTTCAGGCTGGTGCCATCCTCGGCGGCGTATGCCTTCTGCACGCCGCGCGCATCCAGCACCACGACCGCGAGCGGATGGAATTTCTGCGCCCGCGCATGGGCAAGCGCGGCGGCAATGATGGTCTGGGCGACTGCGAGCGTGAGTTGGGACATCGGGGCAGACTCCTGTTGGGGTTCTGCCGCAGGGTCGCCCGAACCGGCCGGCTTGAACAGTCCCCGGCCGGACAGCCTGCTCAGCGCGGTACCGGCACGACCTGTCCGCCCGGCACATGGTCCAGATGGCACGCCGACTGATGCCCCTCGCCGACCGTGCGCAGTTCCGGCTCCTCGATTCGGCAGCGGTCGTAGGCGAACGGGCAGCGGGTATGGAAGCTGCAGCCGCTCGGCGGGTTGATCGGGCTCGGCACGTCGCCGGTCAGGATGACGCGGCTGCGCACCGCGTCCGGGTCCGGCACCGGCACCGCCGACAGCAGCGCGCGCGTGTAGGGATGGTGCGACTTGGCGAACAAGGTGCGCCGGTCGGTCAGCTCGACGATCTTGCCCAGATACATCACCGCCACGCGATGCGTCAGATGCTCGACGATCGCCAGATCGTGGCTGATGAACAGCAGCGCCAGCCCCAGCTCGTCCTGCAGGTCGGACAGCAGGTTGACGATCTGCGCCTTGACCGAGACATCCAGCGCCGAGACCGCCTCGTCGCAGATGATCAGGTCCGCGCCGGGGGCGAGCGCGCGGGCGATGCCGATGCGCTGGCGCTGCCCACCGGAGAATTCATGCGGGAAGCGACGCATCGCGTCGCGCGGCAGGCGCACCGTGTCCATCAGCTTGGCCACCCGGTCGTCGATCTCCGCCCTGCCGTGGGCGAGGCCGAAATTGATCAGCGGCTCGGCCAGGATGTCGCGCACCCGCATGCGCGGGTTCAGGCTGCTGAACGGATCCTGAAACACCACCTGGATGCGCTGGCGCAGCGGGCGCAGCCGCACCAGCGGGATATTGTCGATCCGTTGGCCGTCCAGATACACCTCGCCGCCGGTCGGCTCGATCAGGCGCAGGATGGCCTTGCCGACGGTGGACTTGCCGCAGCCGCTCTCGCCGACCAGCGACAGCGTCTCGCCCTTGGCGATGTCGAAGCTGACGCCGTCGACGGCGTAGACCCGCGCGGTCTCGGTGCCGAACATGCCGCCATAGATCGGGAAATGCTTCTTCAGCCCGGCAACCTCGAGCAGGGGGCGCATATTGCTCATGCCGCCATCCCCGGCGCGTTGCGTTCCGCATAGTGGCAGGCGACCAGATGCCCCGGCACCTTCGCCTCGATGGCCGGCGCGACCTGCCGGCAGAGGTCGGTGGCCAGCGCGCAACGCCCGGCGAACGCACAGCCGACGATCTGCTGGCGCAAGGAGGGCACGAGGCCGGGAATTTCCGCCAGCTTGGTCCGCCCGCCCTCCACCAATGAGGAACCGAGCCTCGGCACC
The DNA here is from genome assembly GCA_003133265.1 of Acetobacteraceae bacterium. Lineage (GTDB taxonomy): Bacteria > Pseudomonadota > Alphaproteobacteria > Acetobacterales > Acetobacteraceae > PALSA-911. The sequence goes on along the minus strand of PKWQ01000106.1, from coordinate 3,736 downwards.
GCTCCGATCAGCCCGCGCGTGTAGGGATGGCGCGGCGTGGCGAATATCCCGCGCACGTCGGCTTCCTCGACCTTGCGGCCGGCATACATCACCACCACCCGCTGCGCCATTTCCGCCACTACGCCCAGGTCATGGGTAATCAGCATGATCGCCGAACCCAGCCGCGTCTTCAGATCGCGCATCAGATCGAGGATCTGCGCCTGGATGGTCACGTCCAGCGCCGTGGTCGGCTCGTCGGCGATCAGCAGCTTCGGATTGCAGGCCAGCGCCATGGCGATCATCACCCGCTGGCGCATGCCGCCGGAGAGCTGGTGCGGGTATTCGCGCACGCGCTGCCCCGGCGCGGGAATGCCGACCAGGGTCAGCATATCCACCGCCTTCGCCTCCGCCTGGCGCGCGTTCATCCCCTGATGCAGCCGCAGCGTCTCGCCGATCTGCCAGCCCACGGTCAGCACCGGGTTCAGGCTGGTCATCGGCTCCTGGAAGATCATGCTGATGTCGTTGCCACGGATGGAGCGCATCTCCTGCTCCGACAGCTCCAGCAGATCGCGGCCCTGGAAGCGGATTTTCCCGGCGATCTTGCCCGGCGGCTCGGCGATCAGCCGCAGGATCGACATCGAGGTGACGGATTTGCCGCAGCCACTCTCGCCGACGATCGCCACCGTTTCGCCGGCATCGATCTGAAACGACAGCCCCTCGACCGCACGCACCACGCCGTCGGGCGTGCCGAAATGCGTCTGAAGATTTTCGACCTCAAGCAATGCCATGGACGTTACAGCCTTTTGGCCAGGCGCGGGTCGAGCGCGTCGCGCAAGCCGTCGCCCAGCAAATTCACAGCCAGCACCGTTATCGAAAGATACACCGCCGGGAAGAACACGATGAAGGGCTTCACCTGCCAGAGCGCGCGGCCCTCGGCCATGATGTTGCCCCAACTCGGGATGATCGGCGGCGTGCCGGCGCCGATGAAGGACAAGATCGCCTCGGTGATCATCGCCGAGGCGCAGATATACGTCGCCTGCACCATCAGCGGCGCCAGCGTGTTGGGCAGGATGTGCCGCCAGATGATCTTCGGCACCCGCGTGCCCGACGCAACGGCGGCCTCCACATAGGGTTGCTCGCGCAGGCTCAGCACCACGCCGCGGATCAGCCGCGAGACGCGCGGGAATTCGGCGACGCTGATGGCGATGATAACGTTCTGCACCGAGCCGCGGGTCAGCGCCATCAGCGCGATGGCGAGCAGGATCGGCGGGATCGACATCAGCCCGTCCATCACCCGCATGATCACCGAATCGAGCGCGCGCATGAAGCCGGAGACCACGCCGATGAAGGTGCCCACCACCGAGGCGAGCAGCGCCACCGAGAAGCCGACCAGCAGCGACACCCGCGCGCCGTAGGTGACGCGGGAATAGATGTCGCGGCCCAGCATGTCGGTGCCGAACCAATACAGCGCGGACGGCTCGCGCGTGCGCTTGGCCGGCGCCAGCGCGGTCGGATCGACGGTGAACAGCAGCGGGGCGAAGATGGCGATCAGGACCATCGCCGCCAGCAGCACGCCGCCGACCGCGATGGTCGGGTAGCGATTGACGAAGGTTCCGACCTTGCCGCGCAGCTTCACCGGCGGCAGCACGTCCGGCAGTGCAGGCGCCGCGGCGATTTCAGGCGAAATAGCGCTCAATACCGGATCCTCGGGTCGAACAATGTGTACAGCAGGTCGACGCCCAGATTGACCAGCACATAGATGAAACTGAACAGCAGCACGACGCCCTGGATCACCGGATAGTCGCGCCGGAGGATCGCATCCACCGTCAGCCGGCCGAGGCCGGGAATGGCGAACACGCTTTCCGTCACCACCGCGCCACCGATCAGCAGGGCGACGCCGATGCCCACCACGGTAACGATCGGCACGGCCGCGTTCTTCAGCGCATGCACGAACAGGATGGCCCGCTGTCCCACGCCCTTCGCCTTGGCGGTGCGCACGTAATCCTGCGACAGCACCTCCAGCATCGTCGCGCGGGTGATGCGCGCGATCAGCGCGATATAGATCATGCCGAGTGCCACCGCCGGCAGGATCAGGTTTTGCAGGAATGGCCACAGACCATGCGAGAGCGGCGTGTAGCCCTGCACCGGCAGCCACTCCAGCCAGAGCGCGAAGATGTAGGCCAGCAGATAGCCGATCACGAACACCGGGGTGGAGAAGCCGAACACCGCGGTACACATGATCAGCCGGTCGATCCAGGTGCCGTGCTTCCAGGCGGCGATCACGCCCATCGGAATCGCCACCAACAGCGAGAGGATCACGGTCAGCAGCATCAGCGACAGGGTCGGCTCGATCCGCTGGGCGATCATGTGCGTGACCGGCAGGTTGGTGAAGATCGACACCCCCAGATCGCCGTGCGCGACCTGCCACAGCCACTCGCCGAAGCGGATCACGAACGGCCGGTCGAGCCCGAGCGAGGCGCGGATGCGCTCGACGTCCTGCGGCGTCGCCTGATCCCCGGCGATGATCGCCGCTGGATCGCCGGGGGCGATGTACAGCAGACTGAACACGAACAGGGCCACGATGAGCATGACCGGAATCGTGGCGAGAACGCGCCTGACAATATAGGCGAACATGTCAGGCTTTCTTCACGTCCCAGAACACCGGGAATGGCGCCTTCACCACACCGCTGATATCGGACCGCCACGCCTGTTTCATCTGGAAGAAGCCGGTCTGCAAATACGGCACGAACTCCATCGCCGCCTTGTTGATCTCGACCGCCGCCTGCTTCTCCGCCGCCAGATCAGGGGCGGCGTACCATGCGGCGATCTTGCTTTGCAGCTCGTCGGACTTCGGCCAGCCGAACCAGGCGGTATCGCCGCTGGCATCCAGGGCGATGTAGGGCGCCGGATTGATGCAGTCCGCCCCGGCGTGCCAGGTGTGGAAGATGTTCCAGCCGCCCTGGCTCGGCGGGTCCTTCTTGGCGCGGCGCTGGCCGACCGTGCCCCAGTCCAACGCCTGATAATCGACATTCATGCCGATCTTCTTCAGCAGATCGGCGGTCACGTCGCCCTGGCTCTTGGTGATGCCGACATCGGTGGCGACCAGCAGCACCACCTTCTCGCCGTTGTAGCCGGACTCCGCCAGCAGCTTCTTCGCCGCTTCATAGTCGCGCTTGCCCTTCAGCGGCTCGCCGCCGGCCTCGGTGTAGAGCGGCGTGCCGGGGGTGAAGTAGCCGGGCAGTTCCTTCCACAGGCTCTCGTCATCGCCGACCACGGCGCGCATGTAGTCGGCCTGGCTGAGCGCGATCTGCACCGCGCGGCGGGCGCGCACGTCGTTGAACGGCGGGTGCAGGTGGTTCATGCGGAACGAGCCGATATTGCCGAGCGGATCGGCGATGTCGACCTTGATGTTCTTGTTCTTGGCGAGCAGCGGCACCAGATCGGGCAGCGGCGTCTCCCACCAATCCACCTCGCCATTTTGCAGCGCGGCGGAGGCGGTGCCGGGATCGGGCAGGATCTGCCATTCGATCCGGTCGAAATACATCCGCCGCCCGCCGGCGAGCCAGCTCGCGGGTTCGGAACGCGGCACATAGTCGACGAACTTGGTGAACACCGCCTTGGAACCGGGCACCCATTCGTCCGGCTTGAAGCGCATCGGGCCGGAGCCGATGTATTCCGAAATCTGCTTGAACGGATCGGTTGCGGCAATCCGCTCCGGCATGATGAACAGGCACGGCGTGCTGCTCTAGCCCAGCGC
>PKWQ01000070.1 GCA_003133265.1 Acetobacteraceae bacterium | reverse complement strand
ATGTCAGCATTGAACAGCCCTGAGCTTTGATCCCCTGTTCTGCGAATTTCGTAGCTGCACCGTATGCCATTAGGAAGTCGTGATGGAGAGGCGCAACCACAATATTCAGGTTCTCTCGTGAAGAATCGTTAGCTGCCATTTTGAGCCGGTGGGTCTCGAGGATTTGTTCAACCGTTTCCATGCTCTACTCTCCTGATTTCCTGGGGCCCGCCTCTGTGGCGTATCGTTACCACACGACAGTGCCTAACCTCACGCAGATTCTCGGCAACCGTCTCCGGACCCTCGACATAGTTGCTGATCGTCCCGGTATAGAGCGCCTGGTAGATGCCGGCGATCCGTTCGGTCACATGGCACATCGGCAGGAAGGCCAGCCGCTCGTCGCCGTCGCGCTGGTCCAACAGCCGGCTGGCGTTGGCAACCTGGAACAGGATGTTGCGATGGCTCAGCAGCACCCCCTTCGCCCACCCGGTGGTGCCCGAGGTATAGGCCAGGATGGGGGTCTGCCCGCCCTCGATCGCCGCGATCCCGCATTCCCATTCGTCGGGGTGCGCGCGGTCGAACGCCTCGCCGCGCGCCAGGAATGTTTCAAGACTCTCGCGCATGGGGTCGGCGAGATCGCGCAGCCCGGTCATGTCGAAGATCACGACGCGCTCAAGCCCGGGACAGCGTTCGCGGGTCTCGAGCATCTTGTCGAGTTGTTCCTCGTTCTCCACGAACAGGAATCGCGCGCCGCAGTCGTGCAGCAGATGCGCGACCTGGTTCGACGTGTCGGTCGGATCGATGCCGGCGGAGATGCCGCCGGCGCCGAGAATACCGAGATCGGTATAGACCCAGTCCGGGCTGGTTTCCGCCAGCACAGCCGCGACGTCGCCGGCACGAAAGCCGAGCGCCTTCAGCGCCATGCCGACACGACGGGCACGGGCGCCAAGTTCGGCCCAGGTGATTTCCTTCCAGATGCCGCGATCCTTCCGGCGCAGGATCGTGCCGTCCCGCACGCCGCCACGCGCCGGAGCAGCATCGCCGGCAGGCTGGCACCAATCTCGCTGTCCTCGTACGCGCGCCGTTCCCGCCCATCCCGGCCGGTCCAGTGCCGCTCGCGCAGGGAGGGTGCCATGTTCCCGCTCAGCACCACAGCTTCTTCCTTTTCCAGCGCCGCCGGCCGCGCACGCTCTCCTGTTTCTGACCGAGATAGAATTCCTTGATGTCTTCCTTTTCCAGCAGATCGGCACAAAGACCTTCCATGACGATGCGGCCGACCTCGATGACGTACCCATAGTCCGCGGTCTTCAGCGCGATGCGCGCGTTCTGCTCCACCAGCNNCACCAGCAGGATCGCCACGCCGCGCTCACGGCTGACACGCTTGACGATGTCGAAGATCTGCGTGACCAGCAGCGGAGAAAGACCGAGCGGGGGTTCATCCAGCAGAAGAAGTTTCGGCCTGCCCATCAGCGCGCGGCTGATCGCCAGCATCTGCTGCTCACCGCCCGACATCTGCCCGGCGCGCTGATGCGCGCGCTCCTTCAGCCGGGGGAAATAGCCGTAACACATCTCCAGATCGCGGGCGACCTCGTCCTTGTCGTGGCGCGAGTAGGCCCCCATAAGCAGGTTCTCGTGCACCGTCAGGAACGGGAACACCTCCCGCCCTTCCGGAGAATGGCAGATGCCACGGCGCATCACCTTGTCGGGCGCCATGCGCTTGATGTCCGCGCCATCGAAAATAATCTGCCCGCGTTCGGGGTCCATCACGCCCGAGATGGTCTTCAGGATCGTCGTCTTGCCCGCACCATTGGCGCCGAGCACGGTGACGATCTGGCCGGGCTGCACTTCCAACGTAACCCCGCGGATCGCCTGGATCGGCCCGTAGAATGTCTCGATGCTGGCGACACGCAGCAGGGGAGCGGTGTCGCTCATGCCTCGCTCCCCAGATAGGCGCGCACCACTTCCGGATCGCGCTGCACCTCAGCGGCGGTGCCGAGTGCCAGCATCTTGCCATAGTTCAACGCCATCACCCGGTCCGACACCGCGCTGACCAGGCTCATGTCGTGCTCAACCATGATGACGGTGATGCCGAGATCCTTCTTGATGTCCTCGATCCAGAAGCCCATCACCTCGGTCTCCTCGACATTCAGGCGCGAGGACGGTTCGTCCAGCAGCAGCAGCTTGGGCTCGGTACACAGCGCGCGGCCGAGTTCGACGATCTTGCGCACGCCATATGGCAGATTGGCGATCAACGTGTCGCGATAGCGATGCCTTCGGCCTTGAAGAAGCTCATCGCAGCCGCTCCGTCTTCATGTAGCTCTTCTGGCGTTTGAAGGTGGAGCGCTTGTACATCGGGAAGCTCAGGAAATACTGCTTCAGTTTCAGCCAGCGTCCGTAGATTCCGCCCGGTTCGAACAGGATGAACAACACCAGGAACAGGCCGAACAAGGATGGCTCCAGCCCCGGCAGGCGGCCGATGCCGAACGGCAGGTCGTCGCGCACGATGGCGATCGGCTGCGGCAGCAGCCGCACGAACAGTGCGCCGAAGATCGCGCCATGCAACGAGCCGAGACCACCGACGAAAACAATGGTGACGAACTGGATCGACAGCAGGATGTCAAAGGCGTCGGGCGCCAGGAAGCGCACGTAATGGGCGAACATCGCCCCGGCAAGCCCGGTGATCCCAGCGCTGATGGCGAAGGCGATGGATTTATAGAGCGCGAGATTGATGCCCATGCTCTGCGCCGATATTTCGCTGTCGCGAATTGCCACCAGCGCGCGGCCGAGCGGCGAACGCATGATGTTGGTCACCAGCCAAAGCACGAAGATCAGCACGGCCAGGGACGCGTAATAGGTGCCCCACACGCCGCTGAGCCGCACGCCCAGAATGCTCGGCGTCGGCACCGCGAAACCGTCGAAGCCGCCGGTCACCGTCCATTTGGAAAACACATTGGCCATGATGCCGCCGAAGGCGAGCGTGGCGATGGCCAGATAGAGCCCGGACATCCGCAGGGTGGGCACGCCGATCGCTATGCCGGCGAGCGCCGTAACTATTCCGGCCGCCGGCAGCGTCAGCGCGAACGGTACGCCCTGGGCCAGCAGCACCGCGTTGGTATAGGCCCCGATGCCGAGGAAGGCGGCGTGGCCGAGGCTGCCCAACCCGGTATAGCCGATCAACAGCATCAGCCCGACACCGGCGATGGCGAAGACGAACACGCCGGCAAGCTCGCCGACATAGAACTCGCCCGCCAGCATCGGCAGCACCAGCATGATCGCGGCCAGCAACCCGTACCAGAACAGATCGCCGCCGTGGCGCCGGACCCGTAGATCCTGCTCGTAGCGTGTCTTGAACAGATAGCGCATGCGCCCTCAGACCCGCTTGCGGATGGTCTGGCCGAACAGACCCCGCGGACGCAGGACCAGAACGCCGAGAAGCACCACGTTGGAGGTGACGTCCTGTGTGCCCGGCGGCAGGAAATACCCCGCCAACTGCTCCACCACGCCGATGATGACGCCGCCGACCAGGGCGCCGGGGATGGAACCGAACCCGCCCAGCACCGCGGCGGCGAA
>PKWQ01000377.1 GCA_003133265.1 Acetobacteraceae bacterium | reverse complement strand
GACGACGAGATTCCGTTCTGAGCTGAACCTCTCGGCGGGATCGTCGGCGACGATCCCGCCCCGTCTACTCCCGCCCCGCGTTCACTACGTTGTCGCTCCGCTCCGGTATCCCGGTCTGCTCGAAGCAGACCTTGGCCAGCGCCGCCACGCCGTCTCGGATCACCTGTTTGGACGGCATGGCGAAACATAGCCGCATGTAGGATTTCGCCGCCTCGCTGTCGCAGGCCCATTCCGGGCCGGGGTTGAACACGATCCCCGCGTCCGCCGCCGGCTTGACCAGTTTGCGCACATCCACCTGGTCCGGCAGCTTGAACCACAGAAAAATGCCGCCAACCGGCTTCCACATCTCGACGGCGGTGCCGAACTCCCGCTCCAGCGCCTCCACCATCACGTCCAGCTTCTCGCCCAGCGTCTCGGTCAGTTTCTGGATGTGCGTGCTGTAGAAGCGGGAGAAATACTCGGCGATCACCATCTGATCCAGCGCCCCGGTGCCGCTGTCGCCCTTCACCGCCTGGAGCTGGCTGAGTACCGCCGGCTGCGCCACCACGTAGCCGACGCGCAGCGCCGGGGCGAGCGACTTGGAGAACGAGCCGATATGGATCACCTGCGTGGGGTCCAGCGCATACAGCGCCGGCGGCGCGTCCCAGGCCCAGATCAGGTCGGCATAGCAGTCGTCCTCGAAGATCGGCACGCCGTACTGCGCCGCCAGCGCCAGCAGCCGGTGGCGCCGCTCCAGCGGCAGGATGCTGCCGGTCGGGTTCTGGATGGTCGGGATCGTGTAGATGAATTTCGGCGTGATCCCGCGCGTCTTCAGCCCGCCCAGGATCTCGTCCAGCGCATCCATGCGGATGCCGCCGTCATCCAGCGGCACGCCGACGATGTTCAGCCCCATCTTTTTGAACTTGGTGATCGCGCCGCCGTAGCTGTAGCCCTCGACGATGATGGTGTCGCCGCGCTCGGTCAGCAGCCGGCAGACCATGTCGATGCCCTGGCCGGAGCCGGAGGTGATGATGATGTCGTCGCGGGTGCATTTGATCTCCCGCCGCAGCGCCAGCTTGTCGGCCACGAAGTCGCGCAGCGGCGGGTAGCCCTGCGGCCCCTGGCCCAGATTGTAGATGGCCAGGCTCGCCGCTTCCCGCCGCAGTACGGACGCGGCCGCCTCGGCCAGCGCCTCGGCCGGGATCATGGTCGGGTCGTTGTTGCCGCCGACGAAGTAGAACGGGGGGAACCCGCCCCAGCGTGGCGTGGGCGGCGGCAGGTCCTTGACGTACAGATTGGCGTAGGCGAATTCCGCACCGTTCATGGCCGCTTTCTCCCGATTTTTGCCGACCGCGACGCCCGTCGCGCGCATTTGTCGCAAGGTTGATCCGGCCGGCGATGGCGCGCAAGAGCGGGGCGCGCCAAGGGTGTACGGGGCGAGATAGCCGACCTGCAGCGCCCCCCTGTGGATACCGCTGGGTCCATGTGGTAATCCTGCGCGCCGGTGCGCGGCCAGAGTCGCGCCGCCGCGAGCTTTCACGAACTGAACCGAGAACATCTTGAGCGATAAGCCTGATGCCGCCCCCCCCGGACCGCCGGAAGACCTGCATCCGGTGGTGCTTGAGGAGGAGATGCGCCGCTCCTACCTCGACTACGCCATGTCGGTCATCGTGTCCCGGGCACTGCCGGACGCGCGCGACGGGCTGAAGCCGGTGCATCGCCGCATCCTGTATGCGATGCAGGAGGCCGGCTACACCTCCGACAAGCCCTACCGCAAGTCCGCCCGCGTGGTGGGCGAGGTGATGGGTAAATACCACCCGCACGGCGACTCGGCGATCTACGACGCCATGGTCCGCATGGCGCAGCCGTTCTCCATGCGCGTGCCGCTGATCGACGGACAGGGCAATTTCGGCTCGGTCGACGGCGATCCGCCGGCGGCGATGCGCTATACCGAGGTGCGGCTGGCCCGGGCGGCCGGCCTGCTGCTGGCCGACATCGACAAGGATACGGTCGATTTCCAGGCCAACTACGACGACAGCGAGCACGAGCCGCGCGTCCTGCCGGCCAGTTTCCCGAACCTGCTGATCAACGGCGCCAGCGGCATCGCCGTCGGCATGGCCACCAACATTCCGCCGCACAACCCCTCCGAGATCATCGACGCCACGCTGGCGCTGATCGCGGACCCGGACATCTCGCTCGACGAGCTGATGAAGATCGTCCCCGGCCCGGACTTCCCGACCGGCGGGCTGATCATCGGCCGCTCCGGCATCCGTTCCGCGTTCGAGACCGGGCGCGGCTCCATCGTCATCCGCTCCCGCGTCGAGATCGAGGAGATCCGCAAGGACCGCCCGGCGCTGATCATCACCGAACTGCCCTACCAGGTGAACAAGGCGACCTTGCAGGAGCGTATGGCCGAGCTGGTCCGCGCCAAGCTGGTCGAGGGCATTTCCGACATCCGCGACGAGAGCGACNNATGCGCGTGGTGATCGAGTTGAAGCGCGACGCCACCGCCGAGGTGGTGCTGAACCAGCTGTTCCGCTTCACCCAGATGCAGGTCAGCTTCGGCATCAACATGCTGGCGCTCGATGGCGGCCGGCCGCGTCAGATGGGGCTGAAGGATGCCCTGCGCTGCTTCGTCGCCTTCCGCGAGGAAGTGATCCTGCGCCGCGCGCGCTTCGAGCTGAACAAGGCACGCGAGCGCGGGCATCTGTTGGTCGGCCTCGCCATCGCGGTGGCCAACATCGATGAGATGATCGCGGTCATCCGCTCCAGCCCCGATGCCGCCACCGCCCGCGCCGCGCTGATGGCGCGCGACTGGCCGGCCGGCGATATCAGCGTGNNTGCTGGCGCTGATCGACGACCACCGCAACGCGATCAGCGAGGCAGGCACGGTACGCCTGACCGAGGATCAGGCGCGCGGCATCCTGGAACTGCGTCTGGCCCGCCTGACCGGGCTGGAGCGCGACAAGATCCAGCAGGAACTCACCGAGGTCGGCGCCAGGATCCGCGACCTGCTCGACATCCTGTCCTCGCACATCCGCCGCATGGAGGTGATGCGCGAGGAACTCGCCGCGTCGCGCG
>PKWQ01000252.1 GCA_003133265.1 Acetobacteraceae bacterium | reverse complement strand
AATAGGGCCAGTCCCAGACAGATGGCGCGGAGCCCGGCGGGAGTGTCCAGGATGAAGCTTATTCCCATCTGTCTCGGCCCCATCTGTCTGGGACTGGCCCTATTGGCCGGCGCGGCCCGGGCGCAGTACGTGCCCGCCTACAGCGGCGACGGCGCCATCCGGCGCATCCGTTTCCTGGAACCGATGACGGCGGTGATCGTCGCGTCCCGGCGCAACGTGGCGCCGTTCGGGCTGAACGGCGGCGAGGACGGCGCGGCCGGGCGGCAATGGGTGGAGCGCACTGACGCGGCCCACGAAATCCTGACCGGCACCGACAGCGCCGAACTGGTGCCGGGAGACGTGTTCGTGATCGAGACTCCGGGCGGCGGCGGCTACGGGATCGCGGACTGAGGTGCGTGTCGCAAGCCTCCTGTTGGTCTGCCTCGTCGCGCTGGCGCTGCTGGCTGCCTGGCTGTTGCCCGGACGGCTCGACTGGAACCGCTACCGCGACACGATCGAGGCGGTGGCGAGTTCCACGCTCGGTCGTCCGGTCACCATCGCCGGCAAGATCACGCTCTCCCTGTTGCCGGAACCCGAGCTGACCGCAGCGGGCGTCGTGATCGGCGTGCCCAGGAGCGATACGCCGGGGAGCGACACGCCGGGAAGCGATGCGCCGGGACCGGCCATGCAGGTACAGGCGCTGCGTCTGCGCGTGGCGTTGCTGCCGCTGCTGGCCGGGCGGATCGAGGCGCGGGAACTGGCGCTGCATGGCGCTGCCCTGGCTATCCCCTGGCCGCTGGCGCCGGGCGATCTGGCGGGCTGGCCGCCGGAATGGCTGGCGGCGTTCTCGGCGCGGATCGAGGCCAGCCAAATGCGCCTGGGCAGTGTCGCGCTGACCGGCATCGATGCCGCGCTGGCGACATCCGATAGCGGGGCGCTGACCGCGTCCGGCACCGCACAGCTTGCCGGCCAGCCGATCCGGTTCACCGCGCGACTGACCGCGGCCGGCGCGGATGGCGCGGCGGGGCTGGATGTGGCGCTCGACGGGCAGGGCCGGCTTGCCGGCACTGGGGTGGGTTTCGTCGGCCAGATGGCCGCCGACGGAACCATGATCGGGCAGGTGATGGCGCGCGGGCGCGATTTGTCGCTGCTGACCGCCGCGCCGTCCGTGCCGTTCCAGGCCGAGGCGGCGATGCGGGTCAGCGGTGGACGGATCGGCTTCGACGATCTGGCGCTCAATGTCGGCGGCATTGCGCTCGGCGGTTCGGCCGATCTGCGGCTGTTGCCCACGCCGCGGCTGGATGCGCGGCTGAGCGCGGCACGGCTCGATCTCGATGCCTGGCAGCCGGTGCTGTTCCGGCTGGGCCCAACCGGCATGCCGGTCGGGCTCGATCTCAGTGCCGGGGCGGCCGGTCTCGGGGGCGGCGTCGTGCGCGATCTGCATGCGGTGCTGGATTTGTCGGAGGGGCAGATCGCGCTGCGCGAACTGACGGCCTTGCTGCCGGGCGAGGCGGCGCTGCACCTGTCCGGACAGGTGCAGCGCACCGATCCGGCGCGGCCGCGTTTCGACGGCACCGCGCATCTCGCCGCGTCCTCGCTGCGTATGACGCTGAACTGGCTGGACGGCGCCGGCCTCAGCCTGTTTCCCGGCCTGCCGGCGGATGTGCTGAACACTGTCACGATGTCCGCGCATGTCGCGGCCGAGCCGGGTCTGCTGGCGCTGGACCGGATCGACGCCAAGGTGGATGGCGCCACGGTCGGCGGCGAATTGCGGCTGTGGCCGGGTTCCAAGACACAGGATGCCAAGGCGCCGGATACCAAGGCGGGCGCGACGAAGCCGGGCGCCGGCAAGCCCAACGAGGGGCATCCGGCGATCGTCGCGGCGCTGACGGTGGATCGGCTGGCGCTCGATCCCTGGCTGGCCGGGCAGTGGCCGACGCTGGCGCGCCTGTTCAACGGCCAAGATCTCGATCTGCGGCTGCATGCGGATGCCGCCAGCCTCGCCGGCCAGGATATCTCCGGCCTGTCGCTGGATGCGGCGTCGCAATCTGGCCAGGGGGCAAGCCAGGGCGACGGCCAGTTGGTGCTGCGCGGGCTGGAGGCCACGCTGCGCGGCGTGCATCTGGTCGCGTCCGGCACGGTCGGCGGAAGCGGGCGGGTGAGCGAAGGGCGGCTGGATGCCAGCACCGACGATGCCACGCCGCTCGCCGATCTGCTGCCGCAGTCCTGGGGGCCGACCGAGGTGTTCTGGCGCGGGCCGGCCAGCCTGTCGGCCCAGTTCGCCGGTCCGCCGGAGGCGCTGGGGCTGCATCTGCGGCTGGAGATGGCGGATGCGCGGCTGGAGGCGTGGCCGGTGTTCGATCTGAAGAACGGACGCTGGGCGGGACCGTTGACGCTGCGCCATCCGGGCGCGCCGCGATTCCTGGCGGCGCTGGGGCTGCCCGGCACCGAGCAATGGATGGGCGAGGGGTCGCTGTCGGTGATCGCCCAATTGTCCGGCACCCCGGGACGGCTCGCGGCGGACCAGCTCGATCTGATCGCCGGGCCGACGCGGCTTTCCGCGTCGCTCAATCTGGATACCAGCCTGGACGTGCCCCGGCTGGGCGGGCGGATCACCGCCGACGTACTGACCTTGCCCCGGCCGCTGCCCACCGATCAGACGCCGCTGGCGTTCGCATCGCTGCACGGCTGGCAGGGGTCGCTGGCGGTGACGGCGCGGCAGATCCTGGTCGGGCTGCTGCCGGCGGCGACGCAGGCCGCCGGCGTGGTGAGCTTGTCGGAGGCCGGGGCGCTGCGCGTCGATCCGTTCACCGCGCGGCTCGGCGACGGGGTGCTGAGCATGACCCTGGCGCTGAACGGCACGGCAGAGCCGCCCTCTCTGGCGCTGGACGCGACCCTGTCGGGGGCGACCATCGACGGGGCGCTGACCGGCCTGCCGCTGGATTTGCTGTCCGGCCGGGCCGACGCGACGCTGGGTCTGACCGCCACCGGGCACAGTCCGGCGGCGATGCTGGCCACGCTGTCCGGCGCCGCCTCGGCCCATGTCGGCGATGGCGCGCTGACCGGTTTCGACCTGTTCCGGGCGCGGCTGGCGGCGCAGCGGGCGGAGCGCAAGACCGCGCCGACCGCCGAGGCGGCACTGCGCGACGCGCTGGCGGGCGGCTCGACCGGGTTCGAGCGGCTGGAACTGGTGGGCTCGGTCAGCAACGGGGTGCTGAGCCTGCATGATTCCGGGCTGCAAGGCAGCACCGGGACGGTCGATCTGGCCGGTTCGGTCGGGCTCGGTGCCGCCACGCTCGATCTCCACGCGGCGCTGCATCCGGCACTCGCTAATCCGCCGGAGATCGGCCTGCGCCTGACCGGGCCACTGGCCGCGCCGCACCGCGCGCCAGAACTGGCCGGGTTCCTGCGCTGGGTGGGCGCCCGCGGCCCGTAGCGGCCGGTTAGAACATGTCCGGCGTGATCACGTTCTGCGGCTTGGGGCCGAGCAGGGCGGCGCGGATGGTCTCGGCCGACTTGGTGCGGATGTCGTCCCAGGCTTCCGGGGTAAAGAAGGCCGAGTGCGGGGTGATGATCAGCCGCCCCTCGGTCCAGGGCTCGCGGGCGCGATAGGCGCGCAGCAGCGCCGGCACCGGCTCGACCGGCGGCTCCACCGGCACCACGTCGATCCCGACGCCGGCGAGATGGCCGGATTTCAGCAAATCGTGCAGCGCGTCGATGTCGACGATCGGGCCGCGCGCGGTGTTCACCACCACCGCCCCCTTGGGCAGCAGCGACAGGCGCTCGCGGGTCAGCAGGCCGTTGGTCTCGACCGTCAGCGGGGCGTGGATCGACAGGGTGTCGGTCTGGCGCAGCAGGTCTTCCAAGGTGGCGCAGCGGGTGACGCCGAGCGCGCGGTCCACCCCGTTCGGCAGGTTGGGGTCGAAGAAGGCCACGCGGAAGCCGAATGCCTTGGCGCGCAGTGTGACGGCGGTGCCGATGCGGCCCAGGCCGACGATGCCGAAGGTCTGCACGTCGGAGCGGCGCAGCAGCGGGTCGCGGATCACCGTCCAGGGCGCCGGCGGGGTCTCGCGCTGGGTGTGGTGGTGCAGCAACAGGCCACGGCGCAGCGCCAGCGCCAGCGACATGGCGTGGTCCGCCACCTCCGTGGTGCCGTAATCGGGCACGTTGCAGACCATCACCTGATGTTGCGCGGCGGCCTTGCGGTCGATCTTGTCGTAGCCGACGCCCATGCGCACGACGCAGCGCAGCTTGGTGAAGCGGGCGAAATCGGCCGGCGTGACCGCCTGGCGCAGGATCATCAGCCCGTCGGCGGCGGCGCAATCGGCGTCGCTCAGTTCGGACAGCTCCTTGGTGTCGCGGAAGACGATGTTGACGTCGGGGCCGAATATCCGCCGCTCGACGCTGTCGTCGGCATAGAGCGCTTCGGGGTACAGGACGGTGATCGCCATGGATCGTTTCCTCAACGGCGGTTTCTGATGGCGCGATCCTGCGTCGCCGGGGCCGCGCGTGCAATTGGGGTGTCGCGGCCGGGTAAAGCGGGTTGTCAGGCGCGTCCGTCTCAAGCAATCTACCGGTCTGACGCCGAACCATTCCGGAAGGACACAGGATGAACGGGGCCGAAAGCCTGGTACACACGCTGCTCAAGAGCGGGGTGAACACATGTTTCTCCAATCCAGGCACCAGCGAGATGCATTTCGTCGCCGCACTCGACCGCATTCCTGGCATGCGCTGCGTGCTGGGGCTGTTCGAGGGCGTGGTGACGGGGGCGGCCGACGGCTATGCGCGGATGACCGGCAAGCCGGCGGCGACGCTGATGCATTGCGGGCCGGGCCTCGCCAACGGTCTGGCCAATCTGCACAACGCGCGGCGCGCGCGCAGCCCGATCGTCAACATCGTCGGCGATCAGGCCACCTATCACCGGCCGCTGGACGCGCCGCTGACCGCGGATACCGAAGGCTGGGCGCGCGGCGTATCCGGCTGGGTCCGCACCTCGATGACCGCGCAGGCGGTCGGCGCCGATGCCGCGGCGGCGGTGCAGGCCGCCAATGCCGCGCCGGGGCAGATCGCGACGCTGATCCTGCCCTCCGATTCGTCCTGGAACGAGGGCGGCATCGTCGCCGAGAGGCTGCCGGCGCTGCCGCATCCGCAGGCCACGCCGCACGCGGTCGGCGTAGCGGCGCAGGTGCTGCGCCGGGGCCAGCCGACGCTGATCGTGCTGGGCGGCGGCGCGCTGCGCGAGGCGCCGCTGGCCGACGCATACCGGATCGCCGCCGCCACCGGGGCGGACCTGATCGCCCAGGGCTCCAACGCCCGGATCGAGCGCGGTCGCGGGCGGCTGGCGCTGAACCGCGTGCCGTACGTGGTGGATCAGGCGGTCAAGCTGCTGGCTGGCTACCGCAACGTGATCCTGGTCGGCGTGCAGCCGCCGACCGCGTTCTTCGCCTATCCCGGCAAGCCCGGCTACGTGATCCCGCCCGATGCGGAAGTGCATGTGCTGACCCGCCCAGAGCAGGACCCGGCCGACGCGCTGGCGCGGCTGGCCGACGAACTGGGGGCGCCGAAGGTGGCGGTGCCCGATCCGGGCCCTCGGCCGACGGTGGGACGCGGCCAGCTGACGCCGGAATCGGTCGCCGCCACCGTCTCGGCGCTGATGCCGGAGCAGGCGGTGATCGTCGACGAGGCGGTGACCTTCGGGCGCGGCTTCTTCCCGCTGACCTACGCCGCGCCGCCGCATGACTGGCTGGCCGGCACCGGCGGGGCGATCGGTGGCGGCCCGCCGCTGGCGGTGGGCGCGGCACTCGGCGCGCCGGGACGGCGGGTGATCGCGCTGCAGGCCGACGGCTCGGCGATGTACACGGTGCAGGCGCTGTGGACCCAGGCGCGCGAGAAGCTGGACGTCACCACGGTGCTGCTGTCGAACCGGAAATACCAGATCCTGATCGGCGAGCTCGCCAATGTCGGGGCCAATCCGGGCCGCACGGCGCTGGACATGCTGGACATCGGCAACCCCGACATCGGCTGGGTGAAGCTGGCCGAAAGCATGGGCGTGCAAGCGGCGCAGGCGGACAATTGCGAGCGTTTCGCCGACCTGCTGGCCGGCTCGGTGAACCGCAGCGGGCCGTTTCTGATCGAGCTGACCATCTGAGGGCACACAGGCCGGGAGCAAGGCGGGACAAAAACCGCTAGACTCTCGGCGGCGCGTCCTATAAACGCCCCCCCTCTATCGGAACGCGGGAGATATCCGCGCCTTACCGCATGACGCGGGGGCGGGGTGTCGCATGCACCGCGGTCCCTTGGCGCTCCGTTCGGGATGTCCCGGGAGCATGAAAGGACCAGGGATATGGCGAAGAAAATCGTCGGCTACATCAAGCTGCAAATTCCGGCCGGCAAGGCCAACCCGTCTCCGCCGGTGGGCCCGGCACTGGGTCAGCGCGGCCTGAACATCATGGCTTTCGTGAAGGAATTCAACGCGGTCACCCAGCAGATGGAGCCGGGGATGCCGATTCCGGTGGTGATCACCGCCTACGGCGACCGCACCTTCACCTTCATCATGAAGACCCCGCCGAACACCTACTTCCTGAAGAAGGCGGCGAAGATCGACAAGGGCACCACCACGCCGGGCAAGGGCAACCCCGTCGGGCGGGTGACGACGACCCAGCTGCGCGAGATCGCGGAGCAGAAGATGAAGGACATGAACGCCAACGATGTCGACGGTGCCGTGCGCATGCTCGCCGGCTCCGCCCGATCGATGGGTCTTACCGTGGTGGAGGGCTGATCCATGGCGAAGAACAAGCGTCTCGCTTCCGCCTACGCCGCTTTCGACAAGCACAAGATCTATCCGCTGGCCGAGGCGATCCGGCTGGTGAAGTCGAACGCCCGCGCGAAATTCGACGAGACCGTCGAGCTTTCGATGAATCTGGGCATCGACCCGCGCCACGCCGACCAGATGGTGCGCGGCCTGATCGGCCTGCCGAACGGCACCGGCAAGGTGCTGCGCGTGGGCGTGTTCGCCCGTGGCGCCAAGGCCGAGGAAGCTCTGGCCGCCGGTGCCGACGTGGTGGGCGCCGAGGACCTGGCGGAGAAGGTGCAGGCCGGCGACATCCAGTTCGACCGCTGCATCGCCACCCCGGACATGATGGCGCTGGTTGGCCGGCTCGGTAAGATTTTGGGCCCGCGCGGCCTGATGCCGAACCCGCGCATCGGCACCGTGACCATGGACGTCAAGGGCGCGGTCAGCGCCGCCAAGGCCGGCCAGGTGGAGTTCCGCGCCGAGAAGGCCGGCATCATCCATGCCGGCATCGGCAAGGCAAGCTTCGACGAGCAGAAGCTGATCGAGAATATCCGCGCCCTGGTCGACGCCGTGCAGAAGGCCAAGCCGACGGGCGCCAAGGGTACTTATTTGCAGAAGGTCGCCGTCAGCTCCTCCATGGGGCCGGGCGTGCGGGTGGATGTGGCCAGCGTCGCCGCTGGCTGAACGGAATTCGCCGGGCCCCGGTGACGGGGGCCGGCGGGCAGGGGGCTTGTTCGCGGACCTGATCCGCGGGCGCGCTCCCGAACCTGTCCAAGACCGTACGTGATCGCCGGCGTTGATCCGGGGAACTTAAGGGGCCGCGAGGCCCGCGCGCGGGAGACGGGGAAGCCAGGAGATTTCCGCAGCGGTGTGCCGCTGCGTGGGTCTTTGGCGGTTCCGGCTACGGTGTTTGGACGCGCGAGCGTCCCGGCGCCTCAGGACAGGCGAACCGAACCGCGTCCGTTAAGTGGGCGTGGTTCATGGGCAACCCGGTCGGACGCGGTCCAAACGCGGACGGCCAGAATGGAGACGAGACGTGGACCGTACGGAGAAGCGGGAGTTCGTCGCCACGCTCGCACAGGTGTTCGCCGAGACGTCGATGGTCGTGGTCACCCAGAATCTGGGTCTGACCGTGGCCGAAGTGACGGATCTGCGGCGCAAGATGCGGGCGGCGGGGGCGACCTTCAAAGTCGCGAAGAACCGGCTGGCCTTTCTCGCCCTGGATGGGACCCGATTCGACGGTATCGCGCCAATGCTGAAGGGTCCGACCGCGCTTGCGTGGTCGAAGGATCCGGTGGCAGTGGCGAAGGCGGCCGTCGAGTTCGCCAAGACCAACGAGAAGTTCGTGGTTATCGGTGGTGCCCTTGGCACCCAGACACTGGATGTGTCGGGGATCAAGGCGCTGGCCGAACTGCCGTCGCTGGACGCGCTGCGCGCAAGGCTGGTGGGGATGATCCAGACCCCCGCCACCCGGATCGCCGGTGTTCTCCAGGCGCCGGCCGGACAGCTCGCTCGGGTCTTCGGGGCCTATGCCAAGAAGGACGAGGCTGAGACAGCCTGATTATGCGCGCATGTGTTATGCGGGTCGGCGATGCCGACTTGCACGGAACCAACCAGAGACTAAGTTAAGAGGACATACGAAAATGGCTAACTTGCAGAAGCTGGTGGACGAGCTGTCCGCCCTGACCGTTCTTGAGGCCGCTGAGCTGTCGAAGCTGCTCGAAGAGAAGTGGGGCGTCTCCGCCGCCGCGCCGGTGGCCGTTGCCGCCGCCGCTCCGGTTGCCGCCGCCGCTCCGGTCGAGGAACAGACCGAGTTCACCGTGATCCTCGCCGCCGTCGGCGAGAAGAAGATCAACGTCATCAAGGAGGTCCGCACCATCACCGGTCTCGGCCTGAAAGAGGCCAAGGATCTGGTCGAGGGCGCTCCGAAGACCGTGAAGGAAGGCGTGTCCAAGGACGAGGCCGCCAAACTGAAGAAGATGCTTGAGGATCAGGGCGCTGCCGTCGAGGTCAAGTAAGGCGTTTCACGGTTTCCGGTGTCCCGGCATTTCGGGCGGGGCACCGGACATGGGCTATCGGGGGCGGGAATCGGACGATTCCCGTCCGCGAACCCGTTTCGGCGAAACGGGCGGCGTGAGTTGCTGGACGTGAGTTTCGTGGCTGAGAGTTTCATAGACGAGAGTTTCACTGGGCAGGACAGTCGATGAACGCGATCACCGGGTCGTTTACTGGGCGCAAGCGCATCCGCAAGAGCTTCGGGCGTATCCCCGAAGTGGCACAGATGCCGAACCTGATCGACGTGCAGCGCGCCAGTTACGAGGCGTTCCTGCAGATGAACGTCGCCCCTGACAGCCGGACCAATACCGGGCTGCAGGAGGTCTTCAAGTCGGTCTTCCCGATCGACGATTTCGCTGGCCGCGGCCGGCTGGAATTCGTCAATTATGAGCTGGAAGAGCCGAAATACGACGTCGAGGAATGCATTCAGCGCGGCATGACCTATGCCGCGCCGCTGAAGGTGGTCCTGCGCCTGATCGTCTGGGATGTCGACGAAGACACCGGCGCGCGCTCGATCCGCGACATCAAGGAGCAGCCCGTCTACATGGGCGACATGCCCCTGATGACGGACAACGGCACTTTCATCATCAACGGCACCGAGCGCGTCATCGTCAGCCAGATGCACCGCAGCCCGGGCGTGTTTTTCGACCACGACAAGGGCAAGACCCACAGCAGCGGCAAATACCTGTTCGCCGCGCGCGTCATTCCCTACCGCGGTTCCTGGCTCGATTTCGAGTTCGACAGCAAGGACCTCGTCTACGTCCGCATCGACCGCAAGCGGAAGCTGCCGGTCACCACGCTGCTCTATGCGCTGGAAGGCATTGCGACCGAGCAGCTGCGCGCCGCGCGCGAGGCGAAGGGCGAGCCGGTCGAGATCAGCGAGATCCACGGCATGGATGCCGAGGAGATCCTGAATTTCTTCTACGGCCAGGTGGTGTTCACCCACACCGCCAAGGGCTGGGCGCGGCCGTTCGACCCCGAGGCGTTCCGCAACATCAAGCTGCTGGAGCCGCTGGTCGATGCCGACACCGGCGAGGTGGTCGCCGATTCCGAGACCAAGCTGAACGCGCGCGTGGTGCGCCGGATCGCCGAGAAGACCAAGGAAGTGCTGGTCGGGCGCACCGATCTGCTCGGCCGCTTCGTCGCCGTCGATCTGGTCAACCCGGAGACCGGCGAGATCTTCGCCGAAGCCGGCGAGGAGCTGGCCGAGGCGCGGCTGGCGGCGCTGGAAGAGGCCGGGATCACCCAGTTGCCGACGCTCGCCGTCGATCAGTCGAACGGCCCGTGGATCCGCAATACCCTGGCGGTGGACAAGAACAGCGGCCGCGAGGACGCGCTGACCGATATCTATCGCGTCATGCGCCCGGGCGAGCCGCCGACGCCGGAGACGGCGGAGGCGCTGTTCCGTGGCATGTTCTTCGACGGCGACCGCTACGACCTCTCGGCCGTCGGCCGGGTGAAGATGAACATGCGCCTCGGGATGGATGCCCCCGATACGCTGCGCGTGCTGCGCAAGGAAGACGTCCTGCGCACGGTGAAGACCCTGTGCGAGCTGAAGGACGGGCGCGGGCAGATCGACGACATTGACAACCTGGGCAACCGGCGCGTCCGCTCGGTCGGCGAACTGATGGAAAACCAGTACCGCGTCGGCCTGCTGCGCATGGAGCGCGCGATCCGCGAGCGCATGGGCTCGGTCGACATCGACACCGTGATGCCGCACGACCTGATCAACGCCAAGCCGGCGGCGGCGGCGGTGCGGGAGTTCTTCGGCTCCAGCCAGCTGTCGCAGTTCATGGACCAGACCA